>CAZMFH010000019.1:0-15434 GCA_964565485.1 uncultured Verrucomicrobiota bacterium
TTGCCCGTGCCAGGCGGGCCGATCATGAGTACGTTATGTCCGCCGGCCACGGCGACTTCCAGCGCGCGTTTGGCGTTCTCCTGGCCTTTGACGTCGCTGAAATCATCGTCATATAAAGTCCGCGCATCAAAAACCTGCCTGACATCCACACGATAAGGCGCTTGCTTGTTGTTTCCGGCCAGAATGTCGGTTGCGGCGCGCAAGCTGGCGACAGGATAAACATCTATGCCTTCAACGACGGCCGCCTCATCGGCATTGTCAATCGGCACAATAATGGCCGGGCGTTTTTTGGCGCGCATGGCCATGGTGATCGGCAAGACCCCGCGCACACGGCGCACCGCGCCGCTCAAGGCCAATTCGCCGACAAGCGCGAAACGTTCCAGCGCGCTTTCCGGAATATCGCCCATGGTTGCCAAAACGCCGGCGGCAATCGGCAAGTCAAAGATTGGCCCTTCCTTCTTGATGTCTGCCGGCGCCAGATTGATGGTCAGCCGATCCTTGGGCATCTCGAAACCGGAATTGAGGATGGCCGTGTTGACACGATCCTTGCTTTCTTTGACGGCTGTGTCCGGCAGGCCGACGATGACAGTTTGCGGGTCGCCGCGCCCGGTATTGACTTCGATCTCCACCGGATAGGCATCCACGCCGTAGACTGCGCCGCTATGGATTTTGGCAAGCATAATTATTTGGTCTTTTTTTCTGCCCGCGCATTTCGCGCAAAGACAGCATCGGAAAATCTGATCTGCCGGATTCAGGTTTAAGCTCTGTTTGATATTGTTAGCATAACAGTTGGGATCTGTCATGCTGAACTTTTGCTGTTTTCAGCTGGTATTATTTTTCCGGAAAGAGTTTGGCGAGTGTTTGTGCCAGACTGCATTCCCGGCATCGCGAGCGGTCGTTCAAGCAAAAATCGCTGAAAATCTGGAGCAAACCCTGTTGGCGCAAACCGGTGCGGTAAAGCGCGGGATTATGGTCGGCGCCGAACATATGGCGGGCGGTTTTCCGCGCGATATTGTTGTCTTCTTCGGGCGGCAAATGGATGAGAAACTCTTTTGTGAGCACAAGTTGGTTGCCGAGCGCGGCCAGAAACGGCACGATGACGTTTGTAAGCATGGCGGATATCCGCCGCGCGCCGATCAGCGCGCTGGGGTGCGGTTGCGGCGCGCCGCCAAATGCCAGACGGCATTGCCAGTAAGCGCAATCGGTCGGCTGAAGCAAGGCGGCCATTTGGGTATGGCTTGAAGCTGTCGGTTCCGGTTGGAATGCTATGAGCTGATCGAGCAGGGGCGGTTTTTGGGTGAAGATTAGCGCGGCGGCCATAAGCCGGCGTTGCGGATGGTTTTGCGGTCTTAATCCGCGCAGAATCCATTCCTTGCGCTCCATAATGCTGGTATGCCGGCGCGCTCTTTCTTTCCACCAGAAATCCCAGAGCCCGCGCAGAAAAGCGCGGGTTGGCGCATCCCAGCGCGGCGCAGTTTTGGCGGGCAATAACCCGGCCACTCCCATCAGCAGCGCATATGCTTGATGGGTATCGCCGCCTGTTGTTTCACGCAAGGCTTCGAGCGGCAGACGCTCGGCCAGATTACGGAAGGGCATGCGATTGTTTTTGTAGCCCAGTGCGCCCAGAATTTCCTCGTAAAGCGTTTGTTCTGGTCCCTTGTCGGCCATGGCGGCGCGCAGGCGCGCGGTTTTACGGCGTATTCTTTCAGCGCCGGCGGACTCAAGCAGCGTGGCGATTTGGGCCGGATCGGCTGTTTGCAGTTGCCGGGCGCAGGGGGTGATTGGCGCGCGCGCGGAGTAAGGATAGGCGGCGAGATCAATGCTTTCAAAACAAAAGAAAGGATTGGCCTCCAGCGTTTCTTTGAGGGCAATTTGAACGGCGCCTTTGGGCAGTTCGGCGGGGGCGATCTGGCCCGGAAAAAAAGTTACCTGCGCGATCACGCGCGCGTAATCCGGATTGCCGGCGTGGTTATGCCGCCGCCAATCCGACGGGCGCACGTGTATTTCCACATCGCCTTGAATTCGCCGGCAATCCGGGCCGATACGGAGTGAAGCATTCAGAAAATCCGGACCGGCTTCAAGGTTCCATTGACCCGGGTCTTCGACTTCAACAGTCTCTCCGTGCTGAGTTTGCATTTTGGCCGGGCGTAGTTTGGCGTCGAACCAGACGCATTGAAGATGGCGTTCGGTCCAATTGAATGCGTCGTTTCCGAATGGGGTTTGTCGGGCGCATATGCCTGGGTAGGCAATTGCATCCGAGGTATTGGCGGTTGAATTGGGGTAGGCGCGCATAATAAATTCTGCTTTCAATCGTGCGGCGCAATTTTGAAACCAAGCCCGCCTTGCGGGGGAGACCATTCTGACGTTATTGCGAATCAAGTGAAGAATAATCCATGTTTGGCCGGGAAGCAATCCTGAATTCATTCGGCGATGACTTGCGCTCAGGACTGCGTCATGCTCGGCGGCTCGCCCTGAGGTCTCGCTCCACCAAAGCCACATTTGTCCATAAATGATGGGGCGAAGCGTCTCGGCCGAGCCATCTTTTTCGAATATGACGCAGCCCTGCCCAGGGGATGCCGGGCAGGTCATTCGTAATTGACATAACAGGCCGGTTTTTGCACTATCTGCCGTATATCCAAAATGCGTTTCGGCAATGTGCGGATAGTTTTGCGCACAGGCGGAGAGCGTTCGTCTTTACCGGTGGAGAAGGCTTTTGATCAGTGAGTAATAAAAACTATTCAGCAGAGAGGATTGGGAATGAGTATTTTAGAGGTTGACAGGCAAGCTTGTCGTGGAGATGGCCGGTGTGTGGAGATTTGTCCGGTGGGGATTTTGCAGATGAACGAGAAGGAGCGTGTGCCGGAATTTATCCCTGGCGGCGAGGAAATGTGCATCAAATGCGGGCATTGTTTTGCTTTCTGTCCGCCCGGAGCGATCAAGCTTTTGGCAACGGATGCCAGGGAGGTCTTGCAGCTCAATCAGTCCAAGTTGCCTGTGGCGGAACAGATTGAGCTGCTCCTGAAAGGCCGGCGTTCCATCCGGAAGTATAAGGATGATGCTGTTTCCAGAGAGACGATGGCGAATTTGCTGGATTTGGCGCGCTATGCGCCTTCCGGCATCAATCGCCAGCCGGTAAATTGGGCGGTGATTTCAGGCAAGGCAAAGGTGCGTGAGCTTGGCGAATTGACCGTTGCTTGGATGGAAGGATTGTTGCAATCAGGCGCGCCCATGGCTGTTTCGCTGCGTTTTGATCGTTTGGTTGAAGCATGGAAAAACAGCGATGACCGCATCTGCCGCGGCGCGCCCTGTCTGGTTGTTGCTTATGGGCTTAAGGATGATGTTATGGCAGCGCAATCGTGTTTGATTGCCGCAACCTACCTTGAAATTGCCGCTTTCGGGCTGGGCCTTGGCGCCTGTTGGGCCGGGTATATTAATATTGCAATCAATGCGTCGCCGGAGGTCAGAAAATTTACGGGCTTATCCGCCCGCGCCACGGCCGGGGCGGCCATGATGCTTGGCTATGCTCGGTATCGTTACAGCCGTGTTCCCCCTAGAAATCCTGCCAGGATTCTTTGGAAAAATTAGTTCGTTAAAAAATAACGAAGTTGCCCGTGGGGGGGCGGCTTGTTGGATTCCGTGCCTTAACTGCCGTGCAGAAAGAGGCTTGCGGCAGGACAAGAGAGCCTGGAGACTTTATTGCCATCCCTTTCCCGACAAGACTTGACCGCCCTTCCCGGCGATTTTCAAGAGGCATAACAGCGCATAGGCGGAACTGCGGCCGCAGACATGTTTGCGGCTGATGTCTTCCAGAACGGCGCCGGCCATGCGCTGATTGAACTGACCTTCCGACCTTGAAAGCAGCAGTCTCTCCAGGGCTTTCGCGGCCTTGGCTTCGTAGGCGGATACGTCCATGTGCCGTCCGGCTTCAATCCATGCATTCAAGATGACGGGAATTGAGGCGGTGTTATCCTCAAATGCTCCGTCAGGACGCTGGGCGTTGAAAGCTGAATGCAGGAATCTCCGGACTGCCGCGAGATATTGCTTGTTGCCTGTCGCATCGTGGGCGGCAAGAAGGCCGATGGTGCAGAAATCGTCATTGAACTTGTGGCGGTTGTTTTGCGGGTCCTTTTCAGGCGGATTTTTGGTTGTTTTTTCAATAGAGGCGAAGTATCCGTCCGGTTGCTGGATGTGCTGTGCCAGATAATCGGCCATGGCGCCAAACTGCCTGCCGACCCACGCCTTGTTGCCGGTGGCTTGCGCCAACTGATGGAGGAAGCTCAGGCCTCCGCCCTGGAAGCCGCCGTGGACATCCAGGCGCATGTGCGGATTGGGCGCGCCTGGCGGCAGATCCTCGAATATGACGCCCCACAAAGGCCAACCCTCGTTATCCATCCCATGTTTGAACAGCCATTCACCCCATAGTTTGGCGCGTTCCAAATATTCCGTTCCACCGCCATGATGATAGTAGGCAAGAAAGCTCCAAGCCACTGAGAGAGAGTCGCGTGTCCAACACCATCTGGTTTGAGGGGTCTGTTCGCGCACCGCTCCATAAGCGTTGGGCAGGAACGGGTTGAATATCTGCAATGTACGAAGGTGTTCCATTGTCCGTTCTGCCGCCCGTCGGTAACGCTGATCATTGAAAGCTTTGGCTGCGTCGAGAAGTCCCATTGCAGCGAAAGCGCAGACCCAGCCTGGCGCCGGATCTTCAACCCCGGTAAAAAAATTGATGCCTGACAGAAGCCGTCCTTCGATGCCGCCATTTCCTGCCTGTGTTGTGATGAACCAGTCCGCAATCTGCCTGGCAGCCTGCTCGCATGCTTCGGCCTGATTTTGAAAATAAGCCATGGTTATTTCATCTCCTTCCAATACATTTCATGGCGAGGATAGTGCAAAAAACGGATTGTGATGTCAATCTCGGATTGGCAAGGAAGAGATGTTGTCCTGGATCCGTGACGGGATTATTATTAAACATCTCCATTTTCAAAACTCATGTTTTGAAAGCATTCAGAATCCAGAATTCAGCATTCAGAATAAATGACTACCGTCTGCTGAATTCTGCTTTCAAAAGTTGACTTTTGAAAGCAATTCTTATGATAACACATCACTAAAATGATGAGTGTATTCAAAAGGATTGTGTGTTACTGTCGCTTGTGTTATCAAAGAGGCGGGTGAATACTTTGTGGAGGAAGATTGTTGCAACCGATTAAAACAGTTTATTGGAAGCCGGATCGAATGGGGCGCCGTTTGCCGGGCAGTGTGTGCATGGTGGATCAGACGCGTTTGCCGAATGCTTTGGTCTGGCTGGAAATTCGGGATGTGCGCAGTTTACGGAAGGCGATCAAGGTTTTGCAGGTGCGCGGCGCTCCGGCTATCGGCGTGGCTGCGGCCTTGGGAATTGTTCTGGCGCTTCAAAATGCGCGCGCGCGTTCCGGGTCCGGGCTGGTTGCCGCAGTTGAGCGGGCGGCAAAATGTCTGGCGACAGCGCGTCCGACAGCGGTCAATCTTTTCTGGGCGCTGGATCGCATGCGGCGTTTTGCGGCACAATGCGCGGAAATGACGCCGGCTGTTTTTCGGGAACGCATGCTTGACGAAGCTTTGGCCATTTTGCGCGAAGATATTGAAATGTGCCGTGCCATTGGACGGCATGGCGCGGGTTTATTGCGTTCCGGGCAAACGGTTTTGACGCATTGCAATGCCGGCGGCTTGGCGACTTCTCGATTCGGCACGGCCTTGGCGCCGGTTTATATTGCGCGCGAGCAGGGCAAGCGGATAAGCGTCTATGCCGATGAGACGCGTCCGCTGCTGCAGGGCGCGCGTTTGACGGCTTGGGAACTGATGCGCGCCGGCATTGATGTTACCTTGATTTGCGACAATATGGCCGCGCAGGTTATGAGGGAGGGGCGGATAGACCTTGTGATGGTCGGCGCCGACCGTATCGCTGCCAATGGCGACAGCGCCAATAAAATCGGCACTTACGGTGTGGCTGTCCTGGCGCGTGCGCATAAAATTCCGTTCTACATTCTTGCGCCATCATCCACGTTTGATTTGAACCTGGCTTCCGGCGCGGAAATACCGATTGAAGAGCGTGGTGCGGAGGAAATCACCTGTGGTTTCGGCAAACGCACCGCGCCGGAGCGTGTTCAGGTGTATGCGCCTGCTTTTGACGTTACTCCGGCCAATCTGATTACGGCGATCATCTGCGAGAAAGGTGTTTTGCGTCCACCTTTCAAAAAAACCATTGGGGCGGCGCTCCAATAAGCCGCCGGAGGAACGGCATGCTGGGGGCTCGAAAAAACGGACGGACACTTGGTTCTTATCGCGAATTGGCTGCTATCCGCGCTTTGACGCGCTGTTTGCCGGAGCGCGCTGATGTTGTTTGCGGCGCCGGCGATGATTGCGCTGTGGTGCGGCCTGTTTCCGGCGGGCGCTATAACTTGCTGCTGAAATCGGATCCGGTAATTGAGGGTGCGCATTTTCTGCCGGAAACTCCGGCGGCTGCCGTGGGACACAAGGCGCTCGGACGTGTTTTAAGCGATCTGGCGGCGATGGGCGGCGAACCGCTCTGGGCGCTGGTCAACATCAGCGCTCCGGCGCGGACAGTGATGCGGCGGATAAATGGAATCTATGCCGGCATCAACCGCCTGGCCCGGCGCTGGCGCATGGCGATTGTCGGCGGCGATCTTGCCTCCGGCCCGGTTTTGGCGCTCAATGTTTTTGTTGTTGGCCGTGTGCCGCGCGGTCGGGCGCTAATGCGTTCCGGTGCGCGTCCGGGCGATTATCTTTTTGTTACCGGTTCGCTGGGTGGGAGCCGCAAGGCCAAACATCTCAGTTTCGAGCCGCGTTTGCGGGAGGGTATTTTTCTGCAGGCGGGCGGTTTTGCTTCCGCGATGATTGATTTGAGCGATGGACTGGCCTCCGATTTGCGGCATCTGACCGAACGGAGCGGCGTTGGCGCGGAACTGGTTTTGGACGCCCTGCCGGTTGCGCCGGAACTGCGCCGTGGTTGTTCGCAAGCTGTGGCGCTCCGGCATGTTTTGTGTGACGGCGAAGATTACGAATTATTGTTTGCAACTCCTCCGCGTAAAGCGCCGGCACTGATGCGCGCCTGGCCTGAACGCAGACTGGCGTCTTTAACCATGATCGGAAAGCTTAATAACCGGCGCGGTCGGATAGAATGTGTTGACAGCCGGGGGAGGCGGAAGCTTTTGAAGGGTGGGGGTTATGAGCATTTTGCTTGAGCCGCGGACGGTGCTTTCGCATAGTCCTCTGGAAACCATGGAGCTTGGCGCGCAATTGGCCGCGCAATTGGAGCCCGGCGCGGTTTTGTTGTTGTCGGGAGAATTGGGCAGCGGCAAGACCTGTTTCGTCCGCGGTCTGGCGCGCGCTCTGGGCGTTGCTCAGGCGGTGACCAGCCCCACTTATACATTAGTGAACGAATACTGCGGACGTTATCCGGTTTATCATATTGACCTTTACCGGGTCGGACGCGTTACGGATTTGGATGGCCTTGGGCTGGATGATTATTTTGAGGCCGGTGGTATTACGATCATTGAATGGGCGGAACGGGCCGCCGCGCTTTTGCCGCAGGATGTTGTGCGTGTGCGTTTTGAGTTTGGTGTGCAACCGGAAGCCCGCCAAATCACGATTGCTGATTGCCGCAGGAGAGATGCCTGAATTTATGAGCTGCAAGCAAACATTACGGTTCTTACTTGGCCTGACCGCTTTGCTGACAGGATTGCCGTTTGAATTAAAGGCGACCAATGCCGCGCCGGTGGTTACGGAGGCATTGGTTGATCGTCCCCGCGGGCTTGGGCTGGAATTGCGCTCGCATTATCGGCTTGACCCTTCTTCGCATTACAGCGACGGCAGCGATGTAACCGCGCAACGCGCCGGGTTGGGGCTTGGACTGCGCCGGCCTTTTCTCAAAAGCGGATTTCTGACGGCAGAACTGAATCTTGAGTATGCGGGATATAATTTCAATCAGCGTGACGATACGATTTTTGGTTCGAGCGGGTTCATGCAGGATGCGATGGGATTGCGCTTTTCCATGATGGGGATGGCGCCGGTCAATGCTGTTTGGGGCTGGCAGGCGGGCGGATTTGTAACGGTGGCCGGAGAGACGCATGCGGACCTTTGGGAAGCATTTAACGGTGGCGGGTTGCTTGGCGCCAATTATATGGTCAATCCGGATTTGAAGCTTTCGTTGTCGCTGGTGGCCTTTGGGTTTGAGGGCAGCATGCCGGTTCTGCCGATTCCCGGTATAGACTGGAAAATCAATCCGGATTGGCGCTTATTGACGCCGGGTCCGGGGCTGGATCTCGTGCGCAGGCTGGATGAACGAACCAAATTGACCGCGCGCGGGCGCTGGGAATACCGGCAGTATCGCCTGGATGATGATCCGCCCGTGCCGGGCGGGATGTTTTACGATCAGCGCGTTTATTTAAGCCTGGAATTCAGCCGCCGTGTTTGGCATGTTTTGGAAATAGCGCTGGAAAGCGGCTGTTATGTTTATCAGCAAATGCTGATCCGTAACCAGGACGATAGCCGGGTTGTCAACGTCAATGGCGATCCTTCACTGTTTGTGGGCTTGCGCCTGGGCTGCCGGATCTAACTGAATCCTGGATTTTTTTATGATTGCGGTTGTGTCGGGTTGGGCGGTTTGTGCAGGATGATTTGATAGAAAATATCGCGCAGCACCCATTCGATGCGCGGATTGGTTTCCGGCGGAATCAAGTCAAGCGGCGGGCGTGAGGCGAAGAGCTGGTTTTTCCAGACCAGTAGTCGGGCGAGCCAGTTTTTTTCCGTTCCCGGCTTGATGCCTTCATCAAGGATGGCAATGGTTCCGCCGGGTTTGGTTACGCGCAGCATTTCCACGATGGCTTTGCGTTTGTCGTCAAATTGATTGATTGCGCCGTAGTGTACCACGGCGTCGAAAAGGTTGTCGGCATATGGCAAACGCAAGGCATTGGCCTGCTGGGTCTCAACGGCAATGTTGCGTCGGCGGGCGAAACGCCGCGCTTCGCGCAACATATTGCGCGAAAGATCCATGGCCACCAGTTTGCCGGATGGTCCGATCAATGCGGCTATAGCCGGGAAATTACCGCCGGGTCCGGCGCAATGATCCAGCACGATGGCGCCGGGACGGATGCCTGTTTTTCCGATTAAGCGCTTTCTTTCCGCCGGCAACCAGACGCGCGCCAATAGGGAAAAAGCAATCATGATAATTGGGTAGCGCGCGGTTTCAGCGTCAAGCGCCGCATCTTGCGCGCTGAGCGCGGAATGTTCCTGCTGCAGCAGCGCCGGGATTTCGTCCGCTGTGGGATAGGAGCGCCGGCAGGGCGCGCAAAGCAGGGCATTTGTGGCTTCGCTGAATTTGCCCCCGCAAACGGGACAACGCAGATATTCGATTGGAGCGAGATTCAAGGTTTACCTCATGTCAGAAATTTAAAAACCGAAGAACACACGCCGAGAGACTCCGTTAGCTCTGTTGACAAATATGACACACAGAGTGCGGCAAATCAAGGCAATGTTGGCAAGCCCCTGAAAAATGTGGCAGGTTTGCAGGCTTTGTTCGATGCATAGCCTGGCAATGTGCGCCTAAAGGGGTTAGAAACGGATGTCCCGTAGCCGCCGTCGTTCAAGCGCAGCATCCATCTGCAAGGATAGAACGGGCGGTGTATTCGGAGGGAGGCGGAAAATAATGAAAGGATCCGGCCCGGTAACATCAAATGCGTTCAGTTGCATATCGGCTTGCATGTCCGAGCATGCCAGTTCCGGGAGAGTGTTTGGTCTAAATGTTGTGGCGCCGCCGGTGGTGGTAACTTTGATGGTTACGTCCCGATACCGCGCCAGAATTCTTTTTGGAAAGTCAAGATGCAGCGTTGTGATTGCGCTTGGGTTGTTGGGCAGCCAGGAAACACGGAAACGATTCTTTTCCAAGCGCTGAAATCTTCCGGCTGCGCTGATGCTTTCGAGCTTGTTTGCTGTGTTCCAGGAAGACGCAAAAACGAGCGGGGACGCATAAGTGCGCACGATCAGCAAATGGGCGCTGATGAGGAACAATCCCAGCATCGCCAGCCATGCTGCCGTGTATTGCAGGAGACGCCTTTGCCGATTGATTGCCCAGCCGATAAAACAAGCCGCCGGCGCAAGCACAGCAAAGAGATAGCGGCCTTGCGGTTGATAGTCATTGATCAGACACGTCCAGATATGCAGCGCCAGCACCATGGCTGCGAGCAAGATCATGCCGGCTGCGGCGGAATACAAGGCGCGGTCTTGCGCGCGCGCAAGTTCAACGGCAAAAAGCGCCGTCAGTAGAATGATTCCGGCGCCGAGCATGGTATAAACGAATGGCGGGAACCCGACTTCCATGTAGCCGAAAAGTCCGAAAAATGAGGCAAAACTTGTTTGAATGAATTTGGCGCGCGCCAGCCAGACAAATGATGTTACGGAAAAACCTTGTTTGGCCGGCAAGGCTTCGCGGACGATGCCGAATTGCGCCAGATATTCGGCGCTGAGCGGTTGCGGAATCGGCGCGCCAAAAAGCCAGATGTTACGGGCGTACCAGAATCCGGAAATGATCACAAAACCGCAGAACATGGCCGTAACTGCCTTGAGCATGGTCTGCCAGGTTAATTGCCGGCGCAGAAGCAGATAAATAAAAAGCACGCCGATCAACGGGGCGTAGACAAAATAATTATATTTGGCCGAGAAGAGCATCCCGGCGGCAATGCCAAGAAAAACAATATTGGCGTCGGCTGGCGCTTTCAGAAAACGGATCAGCGCCAGGGTCAGCAAGGCCGAAATGGCCAGGGAATGCGCATCGGAATTGATGTAACAAAAACTGAACAAGACTTGCGGGATGAAGCAAACTGTGGCAGTTGCAATGGCGGCCATATTGGGGCGCACATCCAGGGCGCGCAGGGCCAGAAACAAACTGTTGATAAAGAGGAGCCCCCAGGCCAGGGAGGCCATGCGCGCGCCCAGGAAAGGTTCGAGGCCGGTCAGGGCGTTCAAAATTCCGGCGCTGACGGCGGCGATGATATAATTCAACGCCGGCATCTGGTTGTAGCTTGAGATTGCATGGCGGAACCGGTCGAGATCGTCCACGCCGCAGATGGGCAGGCGGTGATTGTTCAAGATGAATTCGACGCTGAATGTGAAGTGTGTGTTTTCATCCGGCGCATTGTTGTATGGGATCAGGAAGAGCCAGGCCAGGGTGAACCCGAGAAAGAGGCAGTTGATCAGCAGGAGCGGACGCGGAATGATAAAATTGGCGCAGGGATTTTTCATCCTAACCCCGGCATTTGAAATGCGCAATTGAATTTAAGTTCATGGTTTCCCCGGTGTTCGCTTAAATGTTTACCGCCAAAACGGCTTCAACAACACGCGCCTGCTCGTCGGCGCTCAAGCTTGTATAAAAAGGCAGGCGGACGAGCCGTTCGCTGACATCTTCCGTTATCGGGCAATCGCCTTGTTTGCCGCCGAAGCGTCCGCCCATTTTGGAGAGATGCAGCGGCAGATAGTGAAAAACGGATAGAATGCTTTTGGTCTTGAGCTGTTCGATCAAGGCGCTGCGCGCCGCCGGAGAAGGCATAAGCAGATAAAACATATGAAACGGCTGTTCACAATAAGGCGGCGTTTGAGGGGTGGCAACGCCGTTTGCCTTGCTCCAGGCGGCCAGATTGTGGGCATAACAATTCCAAATTTTACGCCTTGCGTTCTGAATATGTTCGCGCGCCTCAAATTGCGCCCAAAGAAAGGCGGCCAGAATATCAGAAGGCAAATAGCTTGATCCGATGTCCATCCAGGAATATTTGTCAACCAGGCCACGGAAAACCTGATTGCGGTTGGTGCCCTTTTCGCGAATGATTTCGGCGCGTTCGATCAGGCGGTGGTCATTGATCAGCAGGGCGCCGCCTTCGCCGCAGATGAAGTTTTTTGTTTCGTGAAAACTTTGCGTTGCCAGGCATCCGAACGAACCGAGCGGGCGGTTATGATAACGGCCGAGCAGGCCGTGGGCGTTATCTTCCACGACAGCAATTCCGTATCGGGCGGCCAGCGCCAGGATGGCGTTCATTTCGCAAGCGACCCCTGCGTAATGAACCGGGATGATCGCCCTGGTTTTGGGCGTGATCAGGCGTTCAAGCAGAGTTTCATCCATGTTCAGCGTGTCCGGGCGGATATCGCAAAAAACCGGGCGCGCGCCGCGCAGCACGAAGGCGTTGACGGTGGAAACGAAAGTGAAAGAGGGCACAATCACTTCATCGCCCGCATGGATATCGAGCAGAATGGCCGCCATTTCGAGCGCGTGTGTGCAGGAGGTGGTCAAAAGCGCTTTGATTGCGTTGCATTCCTTTTCAAGGAAAGCGTGGCAGCGGCGCGTGAAGGGGCCATCGCCGGAAATATGTCCGCCGGCGACGGCTTCGGCCATGTATTTCTGTTCGTTGCCCATCAGGCATGGACGATTAAAGGGAATGGCATAGACCATACAGAGCTCCGGTGTGTCTACTGGTTGGGCGCTGTCTTTGCCGTTGCGGCGCCGGGATGAAACCAGTGCATGCCAAGCGTTGCGTTGCTGACCGTGAAGCCGTAGCCCAGAGTCAATTTGACGCCGCCCAGATTGTTGATGGATACATGAGTAAGCGCTTTTTTATAGCCGCGTGCGCGGTATTCGACAAATAACTGGCGATACATGCTGACTCCGGCTCCGCCGCGCTGGATGTCGCGATGTACTGCCCCGAGGCAGACATCCACAACACCCGGAGCCAGGTCGCGGCATTGGATGAAACCGACGACAGCGGCAGAATCAATTTGCTCCAGCACGAAGATCTGGTCGCCGCGCGCAAAGCTTTGCTCAACCCAATAGGCATAACGCCGCCCGGCGGTGTCCGGCGGGAGATGGGGGTCCATATGAAAGCGGTCGGCCAAAAAAGCGTTTTGGGCGATGGTACGCACGGATGGAAGATCGCCAGGCACGGCATTGCGGAAGCGGTAGCGTGTGGATGCATTGTGTCGGATGGGATTAAACCGCGTCAGCGCCAGTTCGAAGTCCAGCATTGTTTCCACAGGATAGAAGCCGTGTTGCGCGAGGACGCAGGCAACGCCGGTTTGGCCGGGCGGCAGGCGGGCGAGCGCCAGACATCCCTGTTGTCCGGTCAGATGTGGCAAACCGCGCCGCAAGCAGTCATCCAGCAGTTGCGGATCAGCCTCGCTGCATTTAAGTTCATAAAAAGGGAATCCGAACAGATCGCTGTCCCATGGAATGTAAGCGCAGACGAGCGGTCCGTCAGGCTTAGGAAATGGTTTAAAGGCCAATTGGAATTTTGCGCCTGCCGTGGTCATTGGGGCTGTTCTTTCTTCCTGAATCCATCACGGCTTCAGGAATGCTTGATTTTTGCCTATGTCCAAATATACGATTTTTAAATTTTCTTTCAATAGATTTGTCAACGATCCGTTAGCCCATGTTCCTTTTGTTTTGGAGATTGCGAATAAAGATGGCATACGATGAAAGAGGGGCTAAAACAAATTCTTCATGATGCCGGAAGGCCGGGCTTGGGACTGGAACGCATAATTCGGGCCACCTGTTCCTTGAATTTGCCGATGGAAATCTCCAGGAAGTCGGGAATCAGCGCCGAAGAAGGCAGCGCTTTCAGGATGTAGAGCAGTCGCAGGCGCCGGAAGCGTTTGTAGATGCGCAGAAATTGTGCGCGGGTTAAGACCTCAGACAAAATAATGCCCCGCTCGGATTGCGTTTGGAAATTGACGTTGAGCAGATTCCAGTCCATGGAATTAGAAACCAGTTTTCGCTTCAATGCGTAATCCCAGATCGGAGTGCCGGGCAGCGGGGTCAGGACAAAGACGACAATCAGGTCCAGGCGGTGTTGTTTGATAAACGCGTAAGTTTGCATCATTTCGGCTTCGGTTTCGTCGGGCGATCCGATGACGAAAGCAGCGTTGGTTTCGATTCCGGCGTTTTTGAGCAGGATGACTGCGCGGTGGTTGTCTTCCACGGTAACGCTGCCCTTGAGATATTGCAAGACGCGCTCGCATCCGCTTTCGAGGCCGAGCCAGACCGAGCGCACATTCATGGCTTTCAGGGCGGCGACAATTTCAGTGGTGATTAAATTGGCGCGGCAGGAGCAGCGGAAAGCGATGTTGCGGGGCAGACCCATGGCCTGCACGCCGTCAGAAATTTCGAGACATCTTTTTTTGTCGGCGATGAACAGGTCGTCATAGAAGGTGATGATTTTCGCGCCATGCTCAACCAATTCGCGGATCTGGGTGATCACATAATCGGTGCTGTGAAACCGGACTTTATCCCAGTAGCGGCTGGTGGCGCAGAAAGCGCAGCGATAAGGACAGCCGCGGGAGGTAAGCATGTAGTCGCATTTTCGATAGCCGACCAGGGCGCGGTCGGGGTGCCCCAACTGATCGAGGGCGGCGCATAGCGGCCGCGGCGGCGTAATGACCAGCCGGCCTTGCTGGCGGTAAGTGATGCCTTCAATGGCGGCCAGCGCTTCGGACACAAACCCGCCGTGCTGCATGAACGATTTTATCAGTTCGACAAAAGTGATTTCGCCTTCGCCGAGGCAGCCCACATCCATGTCGGCAGTGAGGCACTGCGGCAGAACGGAAATATGGATGCCGCCCATGATTACACTTATTCCTTTGGATTTGGCGATACGGGCGTATTGCATGGCGCGGGCATAGTTCTGGGAGACGGCGCTTAGTCCAACGATGTGGGGCTGGAAAGCGGCCAGGTCGGTTTCCAGATCGGAGGACGAGAATGCAAATTGCACAGATTGCGGGTCGAAATGCTGACGGGCATAAGTCGCCAAGTAGGCGGGCCATAAAGGTTGCAAGCGGTGTTCGATTTCGGAAAACGGGTCGGGCGTATCCACGAAAAGAATTTTTACGGGTAGTTTCATGCCTTGTTCGATATGGTCTTGCTTTATCGCCTTTTCCGGTGTTTCCCCCATTTTCCGTCTGTCGGCCTAAAGCAAATATGATCGCCCGGTTACCGGACGTCAAGGAAAAAAGGCGCAATGGCGGGTATTGCGCAGGACTGCGTCATGCTCGGCGGCTCGCCCGGGTCTCGCCCCACCAAAGCCACATTTGGCCATAATGATGGGGCGAAGCGTCCCGGCCGAGCCGTCTTTTTCGAATATGACGCAGCCCTGATTGGTTTGGGCGCAAGTCATGCTCGGCAAAGCCGGATCAGAACGTCTCGCCGCGCCATTGCGGCCAAATTTGGCTTTGGCTGCCGATTAGCGCGCGGCGGTGATGGAAAACAGCAGAAAGAGTTTATGTTTATCCCAGATTTCCAGGCGCAATGGCAGCGCCTGTATATTGGGCGGGCGTGGAAAACAGATTTCATATTCGGCATTGCGCATTTCCATGTAGGGCAGCCATGTTTTTGTTTTTTGGCTGTC
>CAZMFH010000019.1:15444-21425 GCA_964565485.1 uncultured Verrucomicrobiota bacterium
TGTCGCCCCAGATCAGACATGGGGTAACATCCATCGAAACGCCGCTGTGTCGGATCAGGCAGGTTACTGAATCCGGATTGTTGTTGCCGGAAAGGATGGCAAAGGCATGCCTGCCGCCCATAACCGATACACGCGGCAATTCCATGAGGCGCATCTCCTTGCCGGTTATGGCCACGCGGTCTTCGCAGACCACAGCAGAACGGAACCCGGCGCGGCGCACGGCTTCAACGGCGCGTTCGTTGCGCTGGCCGTGCGGGTAACAAAACGAGTAGGGGCGGCGGATGCCGTGTCTGCGCAACTGATTGTGGCATTCGCGCAGATTGGCATAAGGGTCGCCAAGCGCAGCCATGTTTTCATGGCGATGCCCGTGTCCACCAAAAACAAAAGTTCCGCGCTGTTGCATGGCTTTTACTTCCGGCCAGATCAGGACCTCAACGCCTTCATATTTGCCGCGTTTTGCGGGAGTTTCGGCCAGTGTGTCTGTGATCACATACGCAACGGCGCGAAACCCGTTTTGTTTCAAAACAGTTTCGGCGAAAATCAGGCTTTCATGGTAGCCGTCATCAAAAGTTATGATAATTGGTTTTTGGGGCAGTTTTTTGCCGCCTTTTTGATGTTGTTCCAGATCATGCGGCAGAATGGTGGTATAGCCCTGATTCCGCAGTTGGCGCATTTGTCGTTCAAAAACGTCGCGCGGCACCCACCAGGCATTGTTATCCACATTGCCGATTTTGTGATACATCAAAATCGGAACAGCCCGCGCCTGTCTTGATTCCTTGAGTCTCCGCAGCGCCATCCATCCGGCAGCAATAAAGGCTGTCAGAATCAGGGCGGCGATCACCAATGTCCAGTGTCCGGGATTTTTCATATGTCCATCAGTCTCCCATAACCAGCCGGCGCAAAATGTTTTTGACCGGTGCCAGCAGCCGGATCAGCCGTTCGCCGAGAGGCGAATAATAAGCTTTGTAAAACAGCGCTTTAACGGGGGCGTGGCTCTTGTAAACGTTGAAGGCAAAATTGCGGAAACAATCTAAAATCGCTTTGCGCGGAAAGCCGGGCATGTTCAGGATTGTGTCCATGCGGCCCATGAACCAGTCGTCTGTCTGGGCGTTGGCCAAAAATCCTTCTTTCAGACAGACCTCGGCCAGTTTGGTGCCCGGATAAGGCTCGAAAATCCCGATGATCACGCTGTCAGGCTGAATGCGCGCATTCAGGGCCACTGTTTCCTGGAAAATTGCGGGGGTTTCGTGCGGGAACCCGACGATATTGAATGATTTGGTTTTTAGTCCGGCTTTGTGGCATGCGGCAAAAGCCTCGATAATCCGTTCATTGGATTGGCGTCTGCCCAGCACTTCGCGGCGGAATGTTTCGCTGCCGTTTTCAAGGCCGATGCTGACGCGATGGCAGCCGGCCGCATGAAGGGTTTGGCAGATATCGTCATCCAATGTTTCCGGGCGCGCGTTGACGGCAAACGGCAAATCAAATTCGCGCCGGTAGCGTTCGCAGAATTCCCGCACAAATTCGCGCCGGACGGTAAAGCAGTCGTCGTTAAAATAAAGCGCGCGGGTTTGATAGCGTCCGATTACGGCGCGGATTTCCTCAAGACAGCTTGTTGCCGAACGGAAACGCACATATTTGCCGGTTTGTTTGACGCGCAGGGCGTGATTGCTGCAGAATGTGCAGTCATAAGGGCAGCCGCGTGAAAACATGAAAAGCGCGGTGTTGAAATCGGAATTGATGATTGATTGGTAGTCAAAAAGTTCACGATCAGGGAACGGCAGGGCATCGAGATTTTCCATAAACGGACGGGTCTGGTTTTTGACAATCTTGCCGCCGCCGGTTTTGACATGGAGGTTTTGAATTTTGTCGGGCGCGGTTTTGTTTTGCAGAGCTTCGACCAGTTCCAGAATCGGATATTCACCTTCGCCGATGCAAATGGCGTCCAGACCTGTGGTGGTTTCAAGACATTCGGGCACCAGCGTGGCGTGTTGTCCGCCCAGAATGGTAAAGGCCGGGAGCGGTTGCAGGTCGCGGATGATTTGTTTGACGAAACTGAATTGCGGCGAAACGGCCGAGAACGCAATCAGTTCCGGACGATAATCCGCAATGGTCTTTTGTAACGGACGGAGGTCGTAGCGTCCGTAAAAGTAATGCAGTTTTGTGTCGTGTCCGTGCGCTTT
Organism: uncultured Verrucomicrobiota bacterium; assembly: GCA_964565485.1. Taxonomy (GTDB): domain Bacteria; phylum Verrucomicrobiota; class Kiritimatiellia; order JAAZAB01; family JAAZAB01; genus CAZMFH01. The sequence goes on from CAZMFH010000019.1 coordinate 17,625, forward strand.
CAAAAAGGCGCTGAGCATGCCGATGCCAAACTGGTAGCTGAGCGCTCCGCCGCGCACACCGATATCGGGATAGACGAACAGTATTTTCATGCTTGCTTTTCCGGCTCTCTTAAGAACAACCATTTAGCCAGATTTTTGGACGGCGCGCAACAATTGCTTTAGATTGGCGAGGATCAGTGTGGGTTGGAGGCCGGCGCAGTCGGGATCATCCCGACGCCAGCGCAGGGAGCGCGCATCGCCGGCAAAGAGCGCTGTTTGGCAGCCAGCCTGGTGGGCAGGCAGAATATCATTACGCATGTCGTTGCCGATACAGAGAACTTCAGGCGGAGTAATTCCATGTTTGGCGGAAAGTTTGGCGAGCAGTGTGGCCAGCATGTGCGGGGACGGTTTGGCTGTGCCTTGGCGGTATGACCAGGCGCAAAGCGATTTTTGAAACAAGCCTTGCTGCCAGCCGGTTGCCGGGAAGGCGTCCAGGATAAGCGGCGTAAAAAACTGGGCATTGGAGATTATTCCCATCCGCAATCCGTTTTGTCGCAGGCGCGGCAGGATGTCGCGCAGACCGGGCATTGGCCAGACCGGATTGATGCGACATTCGTATTCAACGGCAAGGCGCCGTACGGTATTTGGCGTTAATGTGCCGTAAATCAGCTTTTGTTTTTTTAAGCTGCCCAGGATGTTCCGCCAGACGGCAATGATGTTGATTTCCGGGCAAACCATGCCGGCCCTGCGCCGCCGCGCATGTTCAAGCGCAATGGTTTGTTCCATCAGCGTGATTGCCCGGTTGGCGCATTGCCGCGGATCGGCAACGGCCAGACCGACGGCGCGCAGGGCTTTGCGTAAATCATGCGCTTGATTGGCGGCGGCATGCGCGCCGATATCGCCGGCGCCGGAAATAAGCATTGTGCCGTAAACGTCAAACAGAACCGCCTTGATGTTTTTTAACGGTTTAATGAGCGGAGAAACACCGGTTGGTTTGGGACGCATCATCCGGGAAAGCGCCTTGATGCGCTTGATCAGAAAAAGCGTCCGGTTGCCGGTTGCCAGGTCTCTTGCCAAAACATTATTCTCCCGGATAAATGAGCAGCTTGTTGTGAACGAGCACGGCCAGATCATGGGCGCCGTCGCCGTTGATGTCGCCGGAAGCGACATCGCGCGGCTCGCCTTTCTTCATCGGCTGATTGTCGAACTGTACTCCGCGGAAAACTTCAAAAACAGCTTCTCTTTGCCAGCCGTCATTTTGGCGGCTGATCAGTTCAATGGCCCTGTTTTGGTCGTCAATTATGGCGACCATCGGACGGTTATTTTTGCCGACCTGTACGGTGCGGAAAAAACGCAGTGTTGGTTTGTCCTGCCGGGAAGCATATTCTCCAAATGCTTCTGTTGTATAGGCCGTTGCGTCGTTACGGAGCAAAAATAATTCCGCGTTGCCGATCAGCAACAAGGTGGGCGGCGCCTTTTTGGCCTGTAATTGGGCGAGTCCTCTTAATGCTGGGATCGGACAGGCCAGATGTACGCGCTTTTCTGCAGGCCTGTCTTCCGCTGATTGCCAGATCAGGTTGCCGCCAGTTTGTTCAAACATGAGTATGCCCTCGGTTTTACCGAATTTAAAGTCAATGGCCGCAATGGCCTGCGCATTTTCGTTGCCGGAATTGAATTGCCGCACAACTTCATAGGCGGAATCCTTCCAGTGATATTCGCGCACAACCTGGTTTTGGGCCACTAGGATTCGGCAGCCATCCGAGGTTTGTGGAACAGTAAAGGCCGCCGCCGGCATTGGTTGGGCGAGCGCATTGAAAGCTCCCGGCGTGATTTTTGCGACTGCTCCATCCCGGCAGACGAAAAATTCCGATGGCTGGTAGGGAATGGAACAGAGCATGCCCCAGTGATTTGGCGCGCCCAACTCGAAAATGCGGACGCTTTCCGGATCGTTGAGCATTTCCAGTTGCATTGGCTCTTGTTGGTGATCGGTGTTTTGGGCCAAATCATGCATGCTCATATTCATCGTGCCTGTTGTTTCGGCGCGCGCCAGGCAAAGATAGCCGTTTTTCCAAGGCAATGCTGCGGCCAGCACGGTTTTGGCCGGCGCGGTCAGACGCCGCGGAAATTGATCTGTGAGCGGTTTTTCGTGCAGCGCCACTGTTTTTTCCGAAGGACTGAAAACCAAGATGCCCTGATCTTTGGTCAGGCTCATCATCGTAATCCCGGAAAGCGAATTAATGGCGCGTGGATCAGGATTAAGCCCCTGTGCCGTCCCAAAATAAATGTGAATTTGGCTGGATTCCGGCGCGGCAACACAAAAATCGTCCAGACCGTCCTGATTGAAATCGGCGATTACCCAGGCTGGCGCGTATTTTACGCCAAGCCCCTGCAAGGCTATCCTTTGCGGCATTACTTCATCCTGCTCAAGGAAATTTTCCGTTGTCTTGGCGGCAATTCGATACCCGCGGAAGACCCGTCCGGCTTTTGGAATGCAGCCGATTTCAACTGTTTTTTGTCCGGCCAATTCCAGTTTGTGAATGTCATTGGCCGCGACCATGGGCATTAGCGATTCCAGTCCAAAACGGCCTTTGCCGATGCCGGGCCGGAAACGCAGGGGGACGGCCATTTCTGAAAAATATAACAGCAGATCGGCTTGTCCATCTCCGTTAAAATCGGCCACATCAACGCCTTTTCCCTGGGATGAACCGAAAGGTATTTCGGCGCGGGAAGTGAAAGTTGTCTTGGCGTCATTCCATAGTATTTCCGCGCTTGACTCCCGGCATATGATTATGTCCGGACGCCGGTCGGAATTCAGGTCGTGGACTTGCATTTTCGCCAGGCCGGCCAGCTTGGCCAGATAAATTTTTTGGGCGGTTTTAAATTCTCCCGCGCCGGATTGCATCCGCAGTTCGAGGCCTTCTTCCTTGCCCAGCATCAGAATATCCGGTTTGCCGTCGCCGTCCATGTCGGCAATTTCAAGGGCAATGATTTTCTGATCCACCACAAAACCGGCATTTAGAAAGCGCTCATCAATCGCCGTCAGCATGTCTGTTGCTTCTTTTGTGGGTGGTTTGCGGATCAAAACTTCCAGGCGGGAAGCTTTGTTGTTGGCGAAAATCACGTCAGCGCGGCCGTCGCCGTTAATGTCCAATACCCGGAGCAGACTGGCGCCATCCTCAAATTTATACGCTTCCATCGGGCCGAATCCGAAGTCGCGTGTATCATTGGTGGAGCCTGCTGTTTGTTGTCCGGTTTTCTGCAATGCTTTGCCGGGTTTGGGCGGAGCTTCCATGTATGTGTAACCGGATTCCGAATGCGCTTCGTTGTAGGCAAAATCACTCAGGTTATCGAGCAGATATTTGGCATGACGCGCAGGAATGGCAAAATTCAGGCCTTGAAAAAAAAGGGCGCCCATATTATTGACGCCGATCACCTCGCCATTTTGTTTGAAGAGCGGTCCGCCGGAATTGCCCGGATTAACAGCGGCGTCAATTTGGATATAGAGGATTCCGGCATGTTCGCGCGCCTTTTGGCTGATAATTCCTTCCGTTACCGTTCGATCCAGTCCCAGCGGCGCGCCGATCACGAAAACGGTGTCGCCCTGTTTGATGTCTTCGTCCGGCGCAAACACAACCGGCTCAATTGCGCCGTCTTCCGGCTTGGGTTCCACCTGCAGGACTGCCAGGTCATGGAATGGATCAACGGCGATGATTTTAACGTTTTCGCACATGCTGCGACGCAAAATTTTGCCGTCCTTGACAAAGCGGGTAATGGTAAGATTTTTTTCGCCCTGGATCACATGGAAATTGGTGAGCAGATATC
>CAZMFH010000020.1:0-5194 GCA_964565485.1 uncultured Verrucomicrobiota bacterium
GAATGCCGGCGGAAAAAATCTCGCAAACGCTTGAGCAAATACGCCTGGCCGTGCAGCAAAAAGCCGGGGCGCAATTTAATCAGTCCGTTACCATCAGCGCCGTCGCCATGACCTTTGAGCATCAGGAAGAATTAAATGCGCCGCTTGAAAAAACTTTGACCGCGCTCGGCAGCGGCCTGATGAACCTGCGCACCAAAGGCAAAAATCAAGTCCTGCAAATCAAGCCGCCGCGCGCATAATACAGCTTAGCCCGGCTTCGGCGCAGCCATCTTTTCCAGCTCATCCACCATGACCGTAACAGAGCCTGGTTTGATTTCCGCCAAACCGGGACCGCTTTTCCAAGACCATCGCCCGTCCGACCCAACGGCATTCAACAAACCGGATTGCAAGCCGACGATCATCGGCGCATGTCCGGCCAAAACACCCAACCGACCTTCGACGCCCGGCACGACAAGCGAATACACTGCCTGGGAAAAAACAGCGCCGACAGGCGTAAGAATGACCAGATCAAAAGCTTTCACATGTTCTTCGCCTTATTGGCAACATCCTCGATGGAGCCGGCCAGGAAAAAGGACTGTTCCGGCAAACTATCATGCCGCCCTTCGAGAATCTCCTTGAAACCGCGAATAGTTTCCGTCAAAGGCACATAACGCCCGGGCACTCCGGACGATTGCTCCGCAACAAAAAAAGGCTGCGAGAGAAAGCGCTGCACTTTCCGCGCGCGCGCCACAACCAGTTTGTCGTCATCCGAAAGCTCTTCGACGCCAAGAATGGCGATAATGTCCTGCAACTCCTTGTATTTCTGGAGGATTTGCTGCACACCCCGGGCAACATTATAATGTTCTTCGCCAACCACCTCCCGGCTCAGGATTTTGGAAGTTGAATCCAGCGGATCAACGGCCGGATACAAGCCCTGTTCGGAAATGGCGCGCGACAAAACTGTCGTGGCATCAAGATGGCTGAATACCGTTGCCGGCGCAGGATCGGTCAAATCATCGGCGGGCACATAAATGGCCTGAACCGAAGTGATTGATCCGCGGCGCGTAGAAGTAATGCGTTCTTCCAGCGCGCCCATTTCCTGGGCCAGAGTTGGTTGATAGCCGACCGCCGAAGGGATGCGCCCCAACAAGGTTGAGACCTCCTGCCCGGCCTGCGCAAAGCGGAAAATATTGTCAATAAAAAGCAAGACCTCCTGGCCGGCATCATCGCGAAAATTTTCCGCCATGGTCAAAGCCGTCAGCGCCACGCGCAAACGCGCGCCGGGCGGTTCATTCATCTGGCCGTAAACCAGAACAGCCTTGTCAAGAACCTTGGATGTTTTCATTTCGCGCCAGAGATCGTTGCCCTCGCGCGTCCGTTCGCCAACACCGGCGAAAACGGAAAGTCCGCCATGCTCGGTGGCAATATTATGAATCAGCTCCATGATCAAAACCGTTTTGCCGACCCCCGCGCCGCCAAACAAGCCGATCTTGCCGCCACGCGAATACGGCGCCAGCAAATCCACAACCTTGATGCCTGTTTCCAGCATTTGCGCCTTCGGCTGCTGATCCTGCAATGAGGGCGGCGCGCGGTGAATGGCGGCAAACTGCGTGGCCTTAACTTCCCCCAGACCGTCAATCGGCTCGCCCAGCACGTTAAACATCCGCCCCAAATTACCCGCGCCAACAGGCACATTGATGGGCATCCCCGTATTGATCACTGCATTACCGCGACGCAATCCATCCGTGGGCGACAAGGCCACGCAACGCACCACATTGTCGCCGATATGCTGATGCACTTCCGCGACAACCTCCATGCGCCCCATATCATCCGGAGTATCGCGCTGAATGCGCAAGGCAATATTGATTGTCGGCAACCGCCCCGGCGCAAACTCAACATCCACGACACTGCCGCTGACCTGCACAACTTTTCCGCCAACCTGTTCGTTATTCACAAAATGCTCCGTTTCATGACATCGCCTCTACTCCGGTGGTAATATCCGCCAGTTCCCTCGTAATCAAAACCTGGCGTGCCTTGTTGATTGTCAGCTGCAAATCCCTGGCCATGGCATCGGCATTTTTACCGGCCTGATCCATCATCACCATGCGGGCGCTGTGTTCGGACAATTGCGCTTCCCCAAAAAACATCCGCAGTTGCACGGTCAGATAACGCAGCATCATATCCTCAACAAGCTTTTCAGGCGCAGGTTCAAAGACAATGTTTTTACTCTTATCAAGCGTCTGTTCCGCGGCAGACTCAGGCGGCAACGGCAAAACCCGGACGCAGCCCGGCGTCTGCCGCAAAACGCTCCGGCTGGACGCATAAAAAACATCTATACAGTCCGCGCGGCCCGCGCGAAAAAGCTCCCAAAACTGACGCCCCAGATTTTCCGCCTGCGCTTCGGCCAGCGGATAAGCCTGTTGCAACCGCACATCATCAGGCAAGGACTGTTTACGTTTAAAGAAAACGCAGGCCTTATTGCCGGTTACGATCAAACTGCGCTCAGATGCTCCGCCACGCTCATCCGCAAGCGTCTTTTGGACATACCGGAAAAGGTTGCTGTTCAACGCCCCGCACAGCCCGCGATCAGTGGCGATCAGCAGGTAGAGACGCCGCTTCGGCAAACCGGCGCGCAAACACGAATGCAGCGCGTTGCGCGCGGCATCCTGTTCCATCCAGACCGCAAAGACCGACTTGAATTTTTCGGCATACATCCGACTGCGCGCCAATTGCTCCTGCGCCCGGCGCATCTGGACGGACGCAACCATTTTCATGGCGCGCATAATGTGTTGATTCTTGGCCACACTGCGCAAGCGTCTGCGGATATCCCTGATGTTATTCACGATTTAACCTGAAAGCCGGGCTTGAATTGCGCCACAACCTCTTTGATCCGCGTCTCCCACTGCCCGTCAAAGTCGCCGGTCTTGTTGATTTGATCGAGCAGTTCCGGATGATTTTGATCAAGATGCTTGAAAAAAGCACGCTCAAAATTCCTGACTGCGCTCAAGGCCAGATCATTCAGCAGCCCATGAATGCCGATATACAGAATCACCACCTGTTTTGCAACCGGCAAAGGCTGATACTGATCCTGCTTGAGAATTTCCGTCAAGCGCTCACCGCGCATCAACTGCTCGCGCGTGGTTTTATCCAGATCGGAGCTGAATTGCGCAAAAGCCACCTGCTCCCTGTATTGCGCCTGATCAATCCGCAGGCGTCCGGCCACCTTCTTCATTGCCTTGATCTGGGCCGCCCCGCCGACACGCGAAACAGAAATGCCGGCATTGATTGCCGGGCGGATGCCTGCGTAAAAGAGACCGGTCTCCAAAAAAATCTGCCCATCGGTAATTGAAACGACATTGGTGGGGATGTAAGCCGAAATATCGCCCGCCTGTGTTTCAATAATCGGCAAAGCCGTAATACTGCCGCCGCCTTTCTCATCCGCATATTTGGCGGCGCGCTCCAGCAAACGCGAATGCAGATAGAAAACATCCCCCGGATAGGCTTCGCGCCCGGGCGGACGGCGCAGCAGCAGGGAAATCTGACGATATGCCACGGCGTGTTTCGAAAGATCATCATAAACAATCAGAACATGCCGTCCGTTTTCGGCAAACTCCTCCGCCATCGCGCACCCCGTGTAGGGCGCAATATACTGCAAAGCAGCCGGATCGGACGCGCCGGCGTTCACGACGATCGTATTCCGCATGGCCTCATTGTCGCGCAAAGCGTTGATGACACGCGCCACGGTTGACTGCTTCTGACCGACGGCCACATAAATACAAACAACATTATTATCGCGCTGATTGATGATTGCGTCAACTGCCAACGCTGTCTTGCCGGTCTGACGGTCGCCAATAATCAATTCACGCTGGCCGCGCCCAACCGGCGCCATGGAATCAATCGCTTTCAAGCCGGTCTGCATGGGCTCGGTTACCGGCTGCCGTTCAATCACGGAAAGAGCGCGGCGCTCAATCGGCCGGTTTTTTTTGGCCGGAATAACCCCCTGCCCGTCAATCGGCTGCCCCAACGCATTAACCACCCGGCCAATCAACTCGACCCCGACAGGCACCTCGACAATACGTCCCGTACTCTTGACCAAATCGCCTTCCTGCAACCGCGCATCATCCCCGAGGATAATACACCCGACATTATCGCGCTCCAAATTCATCGCCAGGCCGAAAACCCCATGCGGAAATTCGAGCAGTTCGCCGGCCATAACGCGCGCCAGGCCATAAATGCGGGCAATACCATCCCCAACCTGCAGGACGGAACCGACTTCCGATTCCAGGATATGCGCCGGATAATTTTCCAGACGCTTGCGTATAATTGCCGCTATTTCTTCCGGTCTGATCTGAAATGATTCAGGCATAAACAAAGCCTTCCTTAATCCGCCAACACAGTTCGCATGCGTTCCATCTGTCCGCGGCAACTGCCGTCCAGCAAACGATCACCAACACGCACAAGCAGACCCGCCATGAGTGACGCATCCAGCTTGATCTCCAAAACCATCTTGCGCCCCAGACAGGTTTCAAGACGTTCCCGCAAAACGGCGCAATCCGCATCCGCGAGCGGACGGGCGCTCCAAACCTGCGCGCGCATGACGCCATCGGACTCTGCGTTTATCGCATCCAAAGCCGGACAAATATCCGGCAATAACCGCTCCCGGCGCTGATCTATCAGCAAATCCAGAAATGCAACCGCCGTCTTGCACATACCGGCGGCCAGATCGCTCAAAATTGCCTTCTTCGCCGCCAAAGCGAGCAGCGGATGTTCCCAACAATTCCGCAACAAGGATTCGCGCAACAAGAGCCGGTTAAATGCGCGCAAATCCCGGCCTGTCTGGCTCCATTCCCAGTTTGATGCCGCAACCATGTGCAGCGCGCGCGCATAACGTTCAGCTAACTGTGTGTTCGCCATAATCTACTTTTGCTCCAGTTCGGCAAACATCCGCTCAACCATTCTGCGGTGCAAAGCCTCATCTGCGGAAGCGCCAATGGCTTTTTCAGCAGCCTGCAACGATAAAGCAACTATTTCCTGGCGCAAAGCCTTGAGTGCTTTGGCCTGTTCCAGCGCAATCATGAATTCCGCGCGTTGCAACAACTCCTCGCCCTGTTTGCGCGCTGCCGCCAGAATTTCTTCGCGCGCCCGCTGCGCCTCATTGGTCGCCTGCAGCTTCAATTGCCGCGACTGCTCGGCTATGCCGGCGATTTGGCGCTCG
>CAZMFH010000020.1:5204-19789 GCA_964565485.1 uncultured Verrucomicrobiota bacterium
TCTTTAAGCTTTTCTATTTCCGCGCGCGCGTCCAGGGCCGCCTGCAAATCGCCGTCAATTTTGGCGCGCCGCTGCTGCAGCATGCCCGTCAAGGGCTTATAGGCAATGCGCCAGAGCAGCAACATCCCCACCAGAAAGGTGAGCAACTGCGCCAAAATCAGTTGTAAATCAATGTTCAGCATAAAATCATTGCGCGGGCTTGTCCGACGAAACTTGCGCCTGAATGGTTTCCAACTGTTTCTGCAACTGCAATTCCTCAATCTTTAATTTCAAGACATTCACCCGCGAACGCACCTCGGCCTGATCCTTGGCGCCGCTGGTGAACGGATCGGCAAAGAGCAAGACCAGCGCCACAACCAGGGCATAAATGGTTAAGGACTCAATAAATGCCAGACCGATGATCAAGTTTGTGCCGATCGTCCCCGCCGCCTCCGGCTGGCGCGAAATCCCCTGCATGGCGCCGTTAATAGCAATGCCCTGCCCCAACCCCGTCCCAATTGTACCAATCCCGATACTCATACCGGCCACAACAACCGAAGCAGTTAAAATATCCATTAACTTCCCTCCTCTTTCGCGGCTTTACACCGCCTGATTAATTAGAATATGAACCTTTCCCAGCTTTTTTCCCGAATACACCGTGTAATATAGCCTTGTTTCTCCGTCAGGACAAGCGCCTTTCAGGCGCCATCACTCCTCCTCAAAAGCCGCGCCGATATACGACATCGAAAGCGCGGTAAACACCAACGCCTGCACAAAACCGACCAAGACACCCAAAAGCAAAATTGCCGGACGCAGCAGGAACGGCACAACCGTCAGCAACTTGGATACCAAATCGTGCGAAAAGAAAAAAAGCGTCAACAAATACACCAGCACCCCCAGCATAATCTCCTTGGCCAGCATGTTGCCGAACAACCGCATCGTCAGCGACAAGGGCCGCGTAACAACCTCCATCCCCCTGATGGCCAGGAAAATCGGCGCCAACCAGTAGGGCGGTCCGCAAAAATGCTTGAAATATCCCAAAACACCGCGATGTCGGATTGCCAGATATTCGGAGGCAAAAGCAACAATCAAGGCCATCGCCGCATTGACATTAAGATTAATGGTCGGAGAAACAAAGCCCGGCACCAGCCCAATCAAATTCGAGCAAAGAATAAAAACGAACAAAGTTATAAAAAGCGGCGCAAAACGCGCTCCTTCCGGGCCGGCAATTTGCCTGGCCAGGGAAGCAACATATTCGATTGCCATCTCAAAAACATTTTGCAATCCGCCGGGGCGCAGGGCAAGCCGGCGCGTCATGAACCACGCCGCAACAATCAAAAGCAGCATGACCAGCCAGGACGTCAACAATTCCGACGATACGGGATGATGCGGAAAAAGGAACGACCAAAGCTCCTCGATAAAAATCGGACCCTGCAAAGTTTCCATACGCTGACTCAATCTTTGGCCGGTTGATTAGCCCGTTTTTTCTGAAAAATCGCCAGCACGATGGTTAAGACCCCCAAAACGCACAAAGCGGCAACAGCCACAACCGCAAAGCCCTTGCGCAAGAGCGCGTAAACGCTCAAGGCAATCAGCGCATAACGCGCCAGATAGCTGCAAACAACCAGCGCCGTCCCCCGTCCGACCTGCCCCGGAGCGCGCATCGCGCAATGAACACCCCATCGCAAAATCAGGGTATTCAAGATCCCCAGCACAACACCAATCAACAAACCGATGATTATTTGCCAAGAATGCGACATACCGCGCTTGTTCCTGTTTTATTTTTCGGGCGGTTTTTGCATGCGCCACAAAGTGTTGAAAATATTAAAAAAACCGGCGCCAATCCCAACCAGCAAAAGACCGATAGTCAACCATGGCGCAGAGCCCAATTTGCGATCCAACACATAACCGGCGCCTAAACCAAGAAACGTGCAGCCGACCAAAGTGAAGCCAAGCGAACCGAGCCGCGCCATATCCTTGAAAATCATCGCAACCGATTTCAAACCTTAATTTCCTGAAAACATTCAAGCCTGCGGCGCGGATGGCGGGCGCGTTTTATCGGAGGGCTCGCCCTCATCGCGGCCTTTTTTGAATTCGCGCAAACTGCGCCCCAGTGAACGCGCCAATTCCGGCAATCTTTTCGCGCCAAACAAAAGCAGGACAATCGCCAGAATAAGAACAATCTCGCCCCAGCCAATATTCATAATGCCGCCTTCCGTTTCATTCAGCCGTCTTGCAACGGATACGCTCCTTGTCGGCTTCGCCGCGCGCGCGCACTTTTTCAAGATCCGCTTGATGCCGCTCAAGAACGACTGCTCTGCCTTGCTGATCATCCCCGGCTTTGGCCAGACGATCCTGAAACATGATTTCCAATTCCGCCAAACCGGCTTTCACGCGGGCGTCTATTTCCGCCAACGCTTTTTTCTGGGCAGCGCTCAATGGCGCAACCGCCCCTTCGCGGCGCGCCAAACGCTCCATGGCAAGATCAAAAGAACTTTTTAACGCCGCACTCATTGACATCCTCCACCCGGCCAAACAGCCGGTTCAAGCAACGCCGAAACCGGCGCAAAAAAAGATTGCCACACCTCAGGGTTTACCGATACAGTAGCGTCATGCAGGCAATGAGTCAAGACGACTTTTATATGCGCCAGGCGTTGCGCGAGGCAGTGTCAGCGAAGGAAGAAGGCGATGTGCCGATCGGCGCCATCATTGTGCGCGAAGCAGCCGTTATAGGCCGGGCTCACAATCAGGTGGAACGGCTCAAGGACCCCACCGCGCATGCCGAAATGATCGCCATAACCCAGGCGGCAGCAGCCCTTGGCGACTGGCGTCTGAATGACACCACGTTATATGTTACCAAAGAACCATGCCCAATGTGCGCCGGCGCAATTACTCTGGCCCGCATCCCCCGCATAGTGTTTGGCGCCGGCGACCCGCAACAAGCGGGAGAGCTGCATGCCGCACAAATCACGCGCGGCGTTCTCGAAGAAGAATGCCGGCTGCTCCTGCAAGATTTTTTTCGCAATCTGCGGCAGACCGGTAAATCCAAAACACAGGTCGGGACTTGTCGAAGCGCGCGAAATATGCAAAACTTGCCCGAATGAGTTGCGTTACCATGGAAAACCAGACCAATACCTTTCTTGTAACCGGCGGCGCCGGATTTTTGGGCATCAATCTCGTGCGCTATCTGCTTGCGCGCGGAGGGCAAGTTAAAAGCTTTGATCTTGCCGAATTTGATTATCCGGAAAAAGACCGGATTATCAGCATCCGTGGCGACATCCGCAACCGTTCCGACCTCGATCAGGCAATGCGCGGAGTGGATATTGTGGTGCATACCGCCGCCGCTTTGCCGCTCTATTCGCAAAACGACATTTATACAACCGATGTCCTCGGCACACGCAATGTGGCCGAAGCCGCGCGCGCGGCCGGAGTCAAGCGCCTGATCCACATTTCTTCCACCGCAGTTTACGGCATTCCCGATCACCATCCGCTGCTGGAAAACGACCGGCTTGATGGAGTCGGTCCCTATGGCAAAGCCAAAATCGCGGCGGAAGAAATCTGCCGGCAACATCGCCGCGAGGGTTTTTGTGTGCCGATTATCCGTCCGAAAACATTTATCGGCCCCGAACGTCTGGGTGTTTTCGCCATGCTCTATGACTGGGCTGCCTCCGGACACGGATTCCCCATTCTGGGCGACGGTCGGAACCCCTATCAATACCTTGATGTCGAAGATCTTTGCCAGGCCATCTGGCTCTGCGCCACCCTCGATGCGCAAACAGTCAACGACACCTTCAATATCGGCGCAAAAGTGTTCGGCGCCATGGGCAGTGATTTCCAAGCCGTGCTTGACCGCGCCGGTTTCGGCAAACGCATTCACACATTTCCGGCGGCGCCTTTCATCCTGGCGCTGCGCATCCTTGAGTTTTGCAAACTATCGCCGCTCTACAAATGGGTCTATGAAACCATGTCCAAAGAATCGTTTGTTTCCATCGAAAAGGCGGAGCGGATACTTGGTTTTAAACCGCGTTTTTCCAATTGTGAAGCGCTGATCCGCAATTACGAATGGTACCTGGCCAACCGCGCCCGCTTCAGCAACCAGTCGGGCGTTTCGCATCGCGTCCCTTGGAAACAGGGCATCCTCGGCCTGGCCAAACGTTTTTTTTAACCTATGCGCGAAAATTTACGTCAACCGGAATCCAAGCTGCTTTCCGCCCCAGAAATGGCGGATGAACGCCAGCGCCTGAAAGCCGCCGGGCGTCAGCTTGTTTTCACCAACGGCACATTCGACCTGTTGCACAGCGGTCATGTTGTTTACCTGGATTGGGCGCGACGCCAGGGCGATGCCCTGTGTGTGGGACTCAACTCCGATCGGTCCGTCAGAAGCTACAAGGCGCCCGGACGTCCGGTCAATCCGCAGGCGGCGCGCGCGCGCGTGCTGGCGGCGCTTGAGTGTGTTGACTATGTCGTGATCTTCGATGAAAATGAGCCGGCCAATTTGATCGCCAAACTGCTGCCCGATGTGCTCGTTAAAGGACGCGACTGGGCTCATTATGTCAGTGGACGCGAGTTTGTGGAAAAAAACGGCGGACGCGTGGCATTGGCGGATATCGAACAGGGCTTTTCCACCAGCGCGATGATTGCCAGAATCGTCGCATCCGCCCAAACGGCAAAAGGCAAAACACAACCATGAGCAATAAATACATCATCACCGGCGGCGCCGGATTCATCGGCAGCAATCTCATCGCCGCACTCAACGCGCGCGGCGAAGAACACATCCTGATTGTGGATGAACTCGGGCAAGACGCAAAATGGCGCAACCTCGTCGGACTGACATACGCCGACTACTGGGAAAAGGACGATTTTCGCTTCCACCTGCGCAACGATTCGCTTGGCGAGGCCGATATTGTTTTGCACCTCGGCGCGTGCAGTTCGACCACCGAACGCAACGCTTCATTCCTGGCCGACAACAATTACCGGTTTTCCTGCGAATTATGCGAATGGTGTCTGCGCCACAAAGCGCGTTTCGTCTATGCCTCCAGCGCCGCGACTTATGGCGACGGCGCGGAGGGTTATGACGATAGCTGCGAAACCATTGCCCGGCTAAAACCGTTAAACATGTATGGCTACTCCAAGCAGATGTTTGATTTATGGGCATTGCGCCACGGATTCTTCGAACAAATCGTCGGACTGAAATATTTTAATGTTTACGGCCCGCGCGAGGAGCATAAAGGCGACATGCGCTCAGTGGTTCACAAAGCCTGGGAACAAATCCGCGCCACCGGCAAGGTTCGACTTTTCAAATCCTATCAGCCCCAATACCGCGACGGCGAACAATTGCGGGATTTCCTGTTCGTCCGGGATGCCGTGGAAGCCACTCTTTTTTGCGCCGACAACCGCAATGTTGCCGGGCTGTTCAACTGCGGATCAGGTCGGGCGCGAACCTGGCTGGATCTGGCGCGCGCTGTCTTTGCCGCCATGGAACGCGAGGCGCAAATTGAATTTATCGAGATGCCGGAAGCGCTGCGCGGCAAATATCAATATCACACTGAGGCGGATGTAACGCGATTGCGCGCGGCCGGATACACCAAACCATTCACAACCCTTGAAGATGCAATCAGTGAATATATCGCCCGGTTACAAGCGGAAAACCCTGTGGGCTAACCTGATCTTGGATCTATAACGGATTTTGCAAAATTCCCACGGACAAGGGCTGCCGTCATTACGGATCGCTCAAAACGCTTCGGATTCATCCTCTTCTTCGTCATCCAAAACCTTTAAGCCGGCCAACGCAATGGTTACATGGCTGTTGGGAATTTTCCGTTCCAGGCGGCGCCGAATTGAATGTGCGGTTTTATGGATGGAAGCCGCCTGCTCGCCGGCTTCGAATTCGAGCGTGATCTCGACAAAAACATGGCGTCCGGCCTTGCGCGAGCGAATGCCGTGCAGCCCGGCATAACGATGAAAATGCCTGGTCAACTCGCGAATAATGGCAAGCTGGTGATGTTCCTCCAGCGTGCGATCGAGCAGATCATAAATCGAACTGGCAACAATACCGCGCGCGGCAAAAAGGATTGACGCGGCGATCAGCAGGGAAGCAACCGGATCTATATATTGCGCGCCGTGATGATGCGCCAAGGTCAGACTGGCCAGCAAGCAGATCAGAATGAAAAGATTTCCCAGCGCCTTGGCGCCAAGCAACCGGCATTGAGACAACAAAATCGGCGAGGAGGTTCCCGCCGCCTGACGTTTTGTCTTCACAAAAAGCCAGGCATTGATGCCCAGATAAAGCACCTGATCGCCCAACCCAATCGCCACTCCCAACCCGCCGATGTGCGCGGGATGGATAATGTTCAAAACGGCATTGAACACAATCAGCAAAATGGAGCCGATCATCAGGATGCCAACCAGCAGGCTGGAAAGATTTTCCAATTTGCCCATGCCGTAATCATAGCTGTGCGCGTTGCCGCGCTCAATACGGCGCAAGGTCAACCAGGCAATTAAAACGGCGACAAATTCCAGGAATGTCTTGAGGAAATCAGCCAAAAGCACGGCGGAATGCGAAGCCAGATAAGCGGCCAATGTGATCGCCACATCCGCCAAACCGGCCAGCATACAGATGCGCGATGCATTCAGATTTTTAGACTCGGACATATCTTCCGCAAATCTGTCGGCAAGTTCAATGCTTAAAACAGCGTTGCCCGGTAAAAACCATGGCCGCGCCGGCCTCATTGCATGCTTCGATGCTTTCAAAATCACGCTCGGATCCGCCCGGCTGAATCACCGCGCTAATACCCTCGCGCAGACCGACATCCACGCCATCACGGAATGGGAAAAAAGCGTCCGACACCATGCAACAACCCGGCAAGCCGCCTTTGCGCCTGGCAACCTCGCCGTCAATTTCCGCCTTGCGCGAAACATCCGTCAGATTATTATAAGGCATTTGATGCGCTTCCCAGCAGAGACGGTCGGCCAGTTTGCGATAAGCCTTGTCGCGGGCAATTTCGGCCACACCAACGCGATCCTGTTCGCCGGCGCCGATTCCAACCGTTACGCCATCCTTGACATACAGAACCGAGTTGCTCGTAACGCCACATTCGATCCGCCATCCAAAAAGCATATCGGCATATTCGCGCGCAGTGGGCAAACGCTTGATGGAATATTGCCGGCCCTTGTAAAGGGCCTGGGCGGGCAACAGCTGGGTCTGGCTCTGCGTTACCGGCATAAAAGACCACTGCGCCACCAAGCCGCCATCCATCAGCGACTTAAAGTCCACCACCCTTTGCGCGACGAATTCAGCCAGCCGCACGATATTGGCAATACGCATCACACGCAGGTTCTTTTTGGCCGCCAAAAGCGCCAGAACGCCCGGCGCGAAATCCGGCGCCGCCACGACCTCGGCATACTGCTGCAAAATCAATTCAGCCGTATCGCGATCCAAAACGCGGTTCAAGACAATCGCGCCGCCAAAAGCCGCGACGCGATCGGCCAGATTGGCGCGCACATAAGCATCCGCCAGCGTCTCGGCCATGGCAACGCCGCACGGATTGTTATGCTTGATGATTACCGCACACGGTTGCTCCATTAGATGGCGAAGGATATTGAGAGCGCTGTCAACATCAGTGATGTTGGTCTTGCCGGGATGTTTGCCGGATTGCAGCAACTCGGCGTCGGAGGCCAGATAACGCCCCGGCCGGACACTTTCCGTCTCGCCCAGAACAAGATTGCCGTTGACCAGCTTGTAAAGGGCGGCTTCCTGGCCTGGATTCTCACCGTAGCGCAACCCTTTGATAACACCATCAATGCGCCAGACAGCCTTTTCGTAAAAAAGCGTCTGCCGCCGGTCGCCATCCACAAAACTTATTTCCAAGCAAGGCGGAAAATGATCGTCCATAATCGTCTTATAGACGGTCTTGAAATCATGTATCGCCATATTTCTCCACGCCGCCCGATTATTGCACGCCCCGCGAAATCATGGCCTGCACGATTTTTTCAAGCGAGATACAATAGGCCGCCTGGCGGAAAGAAACTTTTTTGGATTTGGCAAAATCGCGCACGGCGGCATAGGCTTTGCGCATGCGGTTAAACAAGCGGTTGTTGACATCCTCCTCATCCCAATAAAAGCCTTCCCGGTTCTGCACCCACTCAAAGTAGGAAACAATCACCCCGCCCGCATTGGCCAAAATATCGGGAACAACCAGGACATTGCGTGATTCGAGAATTTTATCAGCTTCCGGCGTGGTTGGACCATTGGCGCCTTCCACGATCAGTTTGGCCTTGACCTCAGCGGCATTATCGCCGGTAATCATATTTTCCTTGGCGCAAGGCAAAAGCACTTCACAAGGATATGAAACAATATCATTAAGCGGCTTGCCGCCCGCAAAACCTTCGATCCCGCCGGTACGGTCGCGATGCGCGATCAGCTCTTTGATATTCAAGCCATCCGGATTGCAGACGCCGCCGGTGATATCCAGCACCGCCGGCACCTTGATGCCGCGCTCGAACAAATCAAGCGCCGCGTGTGAACCCACATTACCGAAGCCCTGCACGGCAACGGAGTAGTTTTTCAAACCGAGATCATTGACCGCTTCCAGCATGGCGCAAACCACACCGCGTCCGGTGGCTTCCTTGCGCCCCAGCGATCCGCCCAAAGCAACCGGCTTGCCGGTTACAACGCCAAGCGCAGAATCGCGATGCTTGCGATATTCGTCAAAAATCCAGGCCATCTCGCGGGCGCTGGTTCCCATGTCAGGCGCAGGAATATCAATGTTCGGTCCAATATCATTAACAAGCCGGAAAGTGTATTTGCGCACCAACCGCTCCAATTCGGTTACGGAAAGGGTTTTCGGATCCACCGTAATGCCGCCTTTTGCGCCGCCATAGGGAATGTTAACCAGAGAAGTCTTGAGCGTCATCCACAAGGCCAGCGCGGTAACCTCATCGGTATCAACTTCCGGATGGAAACGAATGCCGCCCTTGTAGGGACCCAGGACGTCACTATGCTGAATACGATAGCAATTAAAGACCTTCAACCCGCCCTGGTCAAGCTGCACCGTGGCGCGGAACATGACAATCTTATCCGGAATACGCAGGCGCTCAATAATTTCCTGACCCTGAAAGCGCTTTTTAAAGTTAAGGATATCGCCTGTTTTTTCCACCAAACTGACGGCATTCTCCAACACATTTGACATGATGCACTCCTGTTTTTTAACAACCCTACCACCCAAACAATCATATAAATATACTATGCAAACCGTTTGAGCATGATATGGCAAAACTTTTATGTTGGCAAGCAAATTTAATCCCGCCCTGAAATGAGCCATGCCCTATTTTGGCTTGCGTTTCGTGTGTGTGGGGCGGGGCAAACTATGCTTACCTTTGATGGGGTTGGTCGGAGACAATTTCCTCAGCTACCCAACCGCCGTGGGTAGGTCGCTGAATAGTTATTAATTTTATTGGCAACAGAGTGGACTTCATTGCTGCAACGCCACCCAACCTTCGCGCCCCGGAATAACGCCGTGCCCGACACCGGTTGCGGGAAGACTCTTCCGCTCCGGCACAAGCGATCCCAAACTGACAAATTTAATACCGCAGGCGGCAGCCTGCCGCAGAAAATCTTCAAACAACGCCCGACGCGCAATGCCTTCCACTTCCGCATGGATGGTTAAAACATTCAAACGCCTTGCGGAAAGCAAGCCCAACAGATGTGCGTTATAATTTGAATCATCAATGCCATTCCGACCAATGATTTCATCGTAAGTCGGCAAGGTAACCGGAACCTGCACGGTCTTTAAGGTCCGGCCTGCAACCACAGGATAGAAAACGGAAGTTCCGCGACAATCGCTGGCAAACTGAAAAGCAAAAGAATCCTGCGCCAGCAAAGCAGTTGCTGTGGAACGCCAGCCGGGCGCCGCCGCGCAAATCGGAGGAGAACCGACAAGTTCGGCCATGCGTTCCAGCCCGCGCGACATAACCGCACGAATTGCTTCAAGCGTCATGCGCTCCACGCCCATTTGCCAGGCATGATGATCCCAGGCATGGAAGCCCATTTCATGGCCGCCATCCGCAGCCAGGCGCAGACAATGCCCCGCATACGCGCCGATCAATGGTCCCGGCGCAAAAACGCCGCGCAATAAAATATCCCATCCATACAGACCGGCGGCACGGCTGCGCAGCATTTTAAGCAAAAAACGCGGACGCACCAAACGCCAAAGATGCCGCCCCATATTGTCCGGTCCGACCGAGAAAAAAAAGGTTGCACGTGCGGAATGACCCGCCAAGCTCCGGCACAAAGCCGGCACACCTTCCCTTGTGCCGCGCAATGTATCCACATCTATACGCAACCCGATCTGCACAACCCCCCTCAGGCATCAATCTTCTTCCGCAGCAATACCGAATTCACCGGATGCCACAGCTTCTTTCAAGAAGAAATCAAGCGTCTCATCAACGGATTGCTCAAGCGAAACAGCCGGTTGCCATTCGAGCAATTTCTGCGCCTTGCGGATGCTGGGCCGCCGGTGCGCCACATCCTGATAGCCGCTGCCGTAATAACGTCCGCTCTCCACCTCCTGCACACCGGCAAAAGGCGGGAATTTATCACGTAACGGATGGCGATCGAACTTGGCAATCAAGATGTCAGCCAATTCCTTGATGCTGGCCTCGTTAACCGGATTGCCGATATTGAAAATCTGGCCGTCACATTTGCCGCCGCGATTTTCAACAATCCGGAAAAGACACTCAATGCCGTCCTTAACGTCGGTAAAACAGCGCTTCTGCGCGCCGCCGTCAACCAGCCGGATGGGGCTGCCCTCGACCAGATTGAGAATCAGCTGGGTAATGGCGCGCGAACTGCCAATGCGCGCTGACTTCAGGCTGTCAAGACGCGGGCCAATCCAATTGAACGGGCGAAAGAGCGAAAAGCGCAAACGCTCATGCTGGCCATAGGCCCAGATCACACGATCAAGCAACTGCTTGGAAGAGGAATAAATCCAGCGCTGCATGCGAATCGGGCCAAGAATCAGGCGCGAGCTATCCTCATCGAATTCCTGGTCATCACACATGCCATAAACCTCGGAAGTGGATGGAAAGATAATGCGCCTTCCGTATTTAACGCAATAACGCACCACACGCAGATTTTCCTCAAAATCCAGATTAAAAACCCGCAGGGGATTACGGGTATATTCAATCGGCGTGGCAATCGCCACCAGCGGCAGAACAATATCGCACTTGCGCACATGATATTCAATCCACTCGCGATGAATGGAAATATCGCCTTCAGCAAAAAAGAAATCGGGATGCTCGATCAGACGCCCGATTTTATCCTTGTGCAAATCCATGCCATGCACGACATAACGACCGCTTGCCAGCAAGCGTTCGCTCAAGGCGTTGCCGATAAAACCATTGACGCCCAGAATCAGAACGGATGTTTTGCGCTGAGCCTGAACGGAACGCCGCAAGCCCAAACGCGCGCCAGGGGCGAGACCCATGACCACGGCAAGCTGCTCGCCGGCCATAACCACATCATTTTCCGCCTGTGCCTGGTTGATTTGCAGGGCGCTACTGCCACAGGCAATCTGCAAGGGCGCACTCGACAGCACCGTTCCCGGCGGCGGTGTGTTTTTGAGCGGGATAACCGAAGCCGACCAGACAAGCAACTTGCGTTCACCAATCCAGGTAAAGGCGCCCGGATAAGGCGCAGCAACCGCCCGGATCAGATTGCGGATTTGTTCAGCATCGCGGCTCCAATCAATTTCGCCGTCTTCCGGACGCCGGGCGCCAAAATAAGTGGCTTGCGCATGATCCTGAGCCCGGCGCGGAGCCTTGCCGGCGGCCAGCAAGGGCAGTGTCTGATCAAGCAGTTTGCCGGAAGCCGTCTCCATTTTGGCAAACAGCGTCCTGGCCGTGTCGTCGGTATCAATCGCCACTTTTTCCTGGGCAACGATATCGCCATCATCCGGATGCGGGGTCATGTAATGCAAGGTAACGCCAGTCTGCGATTCGCCGTTCACCAGCGCCCAATTGACCGGACAACGCCCGCGATATTTCGGCAAGAGCGAGCCATGCAAATTCAAGCAGCCATGCGTGGGTATGTCTAAAATAACCGGCTTGACCATCTGCCGATAATAAAACGAAAAAATATAGTCCGGCTTGAGGGCGCGCAATTTTTCGACCCAAATCGGGTGATTAATGTCGTCTGGCGCATAAACCGGAATGCCGTGCACAGCGGCCGTTAAAGACACGGAACGAAACCAGATGGCTTCGCGCGGATTATCCTTGTGCGTAAAAACAGCCTGAACATCAAAACCATTCCGCAACAAGGCATCAATGCCCACGCATCCTATATCATGATATGCCAAAACAACCGCTTTCATAAAGATTCCTTTCCTGCCTGCTTAGCCCCTCTGTCTCCGTGGTTAATTCTTATCTTAAAACCTTAAAACCCCAACACATCTACATCAAACTTAGATCGCTGCATGCAATCATTCGGCCGCGCGTGGATAAAGCGCGCGGCGCTTTGCGTCAAAAACACTGATCTGCGCCTTGACGCCCAAACGCGCCGCCAATCTCCTGATCGAATACCCCAGGGCGCGGCGCTCCGGCGCAGAAGCCGATTTACCCGCCGCATTGACCGGATCAACCAATTCCAGCTCATTCGCACACATTGCCGCCAACATTGAAACATCGCCCCATTGCAACATTCCGGGAACATGCGCCGCAAGCGACAAGCGCGGGGCATGCCTGCCCCATACAAGCGTAGCGGGCATGCCAACCGTCGTTACACCAGCAAAGCTCCGGCTCAAAGCCGCAGCGCTCAAAGCCGCCAAAGCAGCTTCTTCAAATGCCAGCAGTTCCGGGCGGAGCCCAGGCATGGCCGCAGAAAGCCACTGCGCCAAGATCGTCAATTCCGCCACCCAATCCCCGATAATCGTTCTGCCCAGCCAATAACAAGCGCGCAAATGATCGTGATAATCCGGCAGAACAAGCGCTTTTTTCGAAAGCGCCACTTCGCCCATACCGCTTAAATCAGCCATAATCACGGCAGCGCCGCTCTTGATCATGCGCTTGAGCCAAACGCTGTCGTTTAAAACCGATTTGCCGCGCGGATGCACGGCCAAAAGCGCGCGCCGCACGCGACAATCTGCCGGCAGCAACCAAACCACCGGCAGCAGCGCGCCGGTCGGCGCTTTGACAGTCTGCTTGCGCACGATCATGCCGGCATCCATATAGGCAACACAAGACGAAACATCCGGCCGACCGCATTGTTCCGGAACACGCAAAATTTGTCTTAATTGCCGCGCTTTGGCGGCGCGGGATATTTTGGCCCGTCCGGCCAGATGCGCATCCGCCAAGCGGCGCGCAGCTTGCCCGGCAAACTCAACAATCGAAGCCACAGCCTTGGGCCGACAGCCGGGCGCAAAACAAAGTGCTTCGCTTTCGGGCAGCGTCTTAATTGCAGGCAATTCGCAAGGGCGCCCATTCCCCTCGCCTTTCAGCCAAAAGCGAAACCACCCCAACATAGCGCGCTGCATTTCCGGCCAATATCCATGCGGCAAATCAATGGCCTGGTAGGCAATTTTTTCGGATGCGCCATAAAGACGATAAATCTCGCGGGCGATGTTAAAGGAACGAATCATTTCGCTGACCAAAAACGTCGGCCCATCCTGAAGCGAGTTCAACATCAGAAGCGCATTCGGCGCAATCAACCCCAAGACAGCCCACTCCTCCATAAAAGTCAAGCCGTCCGGCAAAACCTCACACATGCAGTTGGAACGCATCACATAAGATTCGAATGTGCCCACCGAAACAACCGGCACAGCCGCTTTGACCCTTGCATCCATGGCCGCAACCCACATCGTCTGATTGCCGCCGCCCGAAGCGCCGGTAACGCCAATGGCATCGGCATTGACGCAATCAAGACTGCAAAGCAAGTCAATCCCGCGCAGATTATCATAAAGCTGCATCCCTAAAAGTGTTTCGCCAACATCAAACAAGGCCGCGCCAATCCCGCCGCCATGATATTCAAATTTGCCGTCCTCCGTGCCGCGCTCGCCGGCGCCAAAGGCGTCCACCGTCAAAACCACAAAACCGCACGAAGCCAAAACGTGTGTGCGTTCCTGCACACGCGCAGCCACCTTGCCCTGATGCCAGTGCCCATGCAAACCAAGCACAGCCGGAAAAGGTCCGCGCCCGCTGGGCACGGCAAGATGCGCTGTCACCCGCAAGCCCGGCCGGCTTTGATAGGAAATCTTGCGCAATTCATAACCCGCCATGGCAATCACACCGTGCACTTGTACATGTAGCGGCGGAGGCGAAGGGAAAGTGCCGGCAGCACGCCGAATTTTCGTCAGCAATTCCAAACGCCATGTCTGCCATTGACTGAGATCAGCAGGCGGATGATAAGTTAAATGCCGATAATGCGCTTCCAGAATCAGACTTTCGCGCAAAACACCGCCCAAAGATTCACCGCTGACATTCATTTGCATTATTATCCTCTTTTCCATCACGCGGGGCAGTATAGTGCAGAAGAACAGAAGCGTCAATCCAAGCCACGCAAAGGGTCAGATAGCATGAAAGGCAGTTGGAGCTCCGTGAGGATGTGGTATAATCCC
>CAZMFH010000021.1:0-19693 GCA_964565485.1 uncultured Verrucomicrobiota bacterium
ACCACATTGGCGCCTTGCGCGCCAAAGTACCAGGGGAACGCGCGTATTTTCGCCGTCGTCGTCAGAGGCCGATCATGGATGTCTGCCATTTTGTCGAACTTTCGATCAACGCCGCAGGCGCGGCGCTCTCAAAATTACTGGCTTTTTCATGTGCAAACGCTAATATTGGCGTAATTTTGCAACCAAGTCCACCCTGTGGGTGAGGCATCCTGACCTCACCACGGATTCAGGATTAAGTTATGAATGATAGCGCAGTCAGTCAAATCAAAAAACAGGCGCTGGCCAAACGCATGCAAGACCTGGGTCTGCGCAAGCAGGATTTCGACGAGCGTTTTATTCTCGGCTCCGGCAAAGGCGGCCAGAAAGTCAATAAAACTTCGAATTGCGTGTTTTTGCGTCATCCCCCCTCCGGCCTCGAAATCAAATGCGGCCAAAGCCGCTCCCGTGAACTGAACCGTTTTCTGGCGCGGCGCGCCTTGTGCGACCGGTTGGAAGAACGCCTGCACAACCAAATCAGCGCGCGGGCCAAAGCCGCCGCCAAAATCAGACGCCAAAAATGCCGTCGTTCACGCCGCGCGCGCGAACACATGCTGGCCGGCAAACACATACAAGCCGGCAAAAAACAGAACCGACGCCAACCTGAGCCGGAAGACTGACGCCTAAAAGAGCGTCCTCCCGGCGATTTTTTGCGGCAACTCCATCAGCGCCGCAAAGCTTTCAGTTCAGTAAAAATCTCAACGAACCGCACTGCGGCCAGTCCGGCCTGAAAACAAGTTTCGGCGCGCCGGCGGCCGGCCGCGCCCAGACGCAGTCGTTTGGCGGGATCATTGATCAGATCAAGCAGCGCTTCAGCCAGCGCTTGCGCCTGCCCAACCGGCGTCAACAAACCGGTTTCATTGTGCGCGATGTATTCCGGTATGCCGCCAATCTGACTGCCAATGCACGGTATCCCGCGCGCCATGGCCTCGAGCAAAACAAAACCAGCGCCTTCCCGGCGCGACGGTAAAACAAGAATATCCGCCGCCGCGATCCAAGGCTTTGTGTCATTCTGGAATCCCGCAAAATCAACAGACGCGGCAATGCCCAGATCGGCGGCCATGCGCCGATAGTCAACCCCTTCCGTTTCGCCAACCAAAAGCAGCCGGGCCTGCGGCGCGCGCGACTGCGCAATGCGCCAGGCCTGAAGCAGAATATCCGTGCCTTTTGTCGGGCAGAGGCGTCCGACAAACAGCACCCGGCAAGACGCATCCGGCAAACCTTCCGCCGGATGAACAGACGCCATGCCATGCGCATCAATCTCATGCCGCAGTACGAATACCCGCGCGGGATCCAGCCAGGCAACGCGGCAGAATTCAAGTTTAAGCGCTGCGGAAGGCACAAGCACGCCATCGGCGCAACGCGTAATCGTCAGGCGGTGGCGCAAGGTATTGCGGATATCCCCGTTATTGCCGCGCCGGCATAAAATGTTTGCCGGCAAACCGCAACGCGCCAGGGCGGCCAGACGAGCATGTTTATAATTCTTGACGCAAATACCGTCAATGTTTTCACGCACCAGAAAAGCGCGCAGCCGCAGCGTCGCGATCCATTCCAAGCCGCACACCAGCCGCAAAGGCAGGCAACGCATACCCCGCGTACGCGCCTCCAGCAAAAAGCCGCTTGCCGGCCGGGCCGCGACAAACGGCGCATGCCCCAGCCGTTTCAGTTCCGCCGCCATCGCCAGCATCCAGCGTCCGATGCCGTAAATTGCCGGACCCTTGCAATTGTTCATGAAAAGAATATTCATGCAAATGCCGCATTCAAGAGGAGGTTTGGCTCGCTCCGGACAGACGCGCAGCCGGCTGACTTAAAAACCGGCCGAGAAAACGCCCGGTCCAGGAACGCTCGCAGGCGGCCAGCTCTTCCGGTGTTCCAGCCATGACCACCTCGCCGCCGCCATCGCCGCCTTCCGGGCCGAGATCAATAATATAATCGGCAGTTTTGATCACCTCGAAATTATGCTCAATCACCACGACGCTGTTTCCTGAATCACGCAAGCGGAAAAGAACGGCCAACAATTTCTGGATATCGGCAAAATGCAGTCCTGTGGTGGGCTCATCCAGCAAGTAAATTGTTTTGCCGGTTGCCTTGCGGCTGAGTTCATCCGAAAGTTTCAGGCGCTGCGCTTCGCCGCCGGAAAGAGTTGTGGCGCTTTGCCCCAGCTGTACATAACCGAGCCCAACCTCCGAAAGCGTTTGCATTTTCTGCCGCAAAGCCGGGACGCGGCTGAAAAATTCGAGCGCCTCTTCAACAGTCATGGCCAGCACCTCGGCAATGTTTTTGCCGTTGTAACGGATTTCAAGCGTCTCATTGTTATAGCGCCGGCCCTGACATTGTTCGCAGGGCACATAGACATCAGGCAAAAAATGCATTTCCATGCGCAAAATGCCGTCGCCGCGGCAGGTTTCACAGCGACCGCCCTTGACGTTAAAACTATAGCGGCCCTGTCCGTACCCGCGCACCTTGGAAGCCGGCAAACCGGCAAACAACTGCCGGATCAGCGTAAAAGCGCCGGTATAAGTGGCCGGGTTACTGCGCGGAGTGCGTCCGATCGGGGTCTGGTCAATGACCACCACCTTGTCAAGCTGCTCGATCCCCTTGATTTCGCGATGCCGGCCGGGCGGCTCCTTCGATCCATAAAAAGCGCGGAAGAGGGCGCGCCGCAGAATATTATCCAGCAGCGTGCTCTTGCCGCTGCCGGAGACGCCGGTGATGCAAACCAGCAGGCCGAGCGGAATGCCGACGGTAATATTTTTGAGATTGTTTTCACGCGCATCGCAGATGGTCAAAAAGCCGCCGGAAGGCGCCTTGCGCTGCGCCGGCGTTTCAATCATCAGTTGCCGGTTCAGATATTGCGCCGTTAAAGAGGCGGAATCCCGCAACAAATCGCCGGTCGGCCCGGCGAAGATAACATTGCCGCCCTGTGGTCCGGCGCCCGGCCCAAGATCAACCACATAATCGGCGCGGCGAATGGTATCCTCGTCATGCTCAACAACCACGACGGAATTCCCCAAATCGCGCAAATTTTGCAGTGTCCGGATCAAACGTTCGTTATCACGATGGTGCAAACCGATGCTCGGTTCATCCAGCACATACAAAACGCCAACCAATCCGGATCCGATCTGGGTCGCCAAACGGATTCGTTGCGCCTCGCCGCCGGAAAGTGTGCCGCTTTCACGATCGAGCGTCAAATAAGAGAGCCCGACATTTTCGAGAAAGCCCAGGCGCGCGCGGATTTCCTTGATCACTTCCCGGGCAATTTGCTCTTCCTGCGCGCTGAGAGCCAGTTTTTCGAAGAAAGCATGCGCGCTGCGCACGGACATACGGCAGACATCCACGATGGATTTGCCGTCCACCAGACAGGCGCGCGCCTCCGCTTTCAAGCGTGTTCCCTTGCATTCCTCGCAAGGCAAACGGCTCATATATTGTTGCAATCTTTTTTTGGTAAATTCACTTTCCGTTTCCGCATAGCGGCGCGCCAGATTCGGTAAAATCCCCTCAAACACGCGTTCCTGCCGGCGCCAGGCGCCGCGGCGCCAAAATCCGAAATTGATTTTTTCGTCGCCCGATCCGTGCAGCAATATTTTTTGCGCGGTTTCCGGAAGATTTTTGAGCGGCGTATCCAGGCTGAATCCATAATGCGCGGCTACGGCGCGCAGCAATCCGTTGTAATAAATAATCAGACGGCGTCCACCGCGGCGCCAGGCGTGAATCGCGCCCTTTTCGATTGACAAATCGCGGTTCGGCACAACCAGGCGCTCATCAAACACCATGCGCATGCCCAGCCCCATGCACACCGGGCATGCGCCATAGGGACTGTTGAAAGAAAAATGGCGCGGCGTTAAAGTTTCGAAACTGATCCCGCAGGTCGGGCAGGCCTGTTTTTCAGAAAAGAGCGTTTCATGCCATTGTCCGCTGCCGCCCTGATGCAAAGCCAGCATCACGCCGTTGCCGTGGCGCAGCGCCAGTTCCGTGGAATCGGTCAAGCGCGACCGGATCAGATTGGTGATAACGAGCCGGTCAACAACCAGATCAACGGAATATTTTTTGCGCGCATCCATGGCCGGCACATGATCGAGATCAACCATCACCCCGTTAAGACGCACACGCACAAACCCCTGACGCCGCGCGGCATCAAGGACAGCTTCATGACGACCCTTGCGCGCGCGCGTCAACGGCGCCAGAAGCGCAACCGGTGTGCGCGCAGGCAACTGCAACAGGCGCTCGACAATCTCCTGCGCGCTCTGGCGCGCCACAATTTTGCCGCAGCCGGGGCAATGCTGATGCCCCACATGGGCATAAAGCAGTCTGAGATAATCATATATTTCCGTGCTGGTGGCCACAATCGAGCGCGGATTGGAACCGGCGGTGCGCTGCTCGATGGCAATCGCCGGCGAAAGCCCTTCGATGTAATCCACCTCCGGCTTGCGCATTTGCTCCAAAAACTGGCGCGCATAGGCTGAAAGACTTTCGACATACCGGCGCTGGCCCTCGGCATACAAGGTGTCAAACGCCAACGACGACTTGCCCGATCCGCTTAAGCCCGTAATGACCGTCAATTGATTACGCGGAATCCGCACGGTTATGTTGCGCAGATTGTGCTCGCGCGCGCCGGCAATAACGATCCATTCCCTGCTCATAAATTTTTTCCACCCAATGATGGTTTGGTTTTCTTGTCTTTCAGCACGCGCACGCCGGGCGCGACCTCGAGTTGCAAGGGCGAATTGGCGCGCAAATAATCCTCTACCAGCGCGCGCGTGTCAAGCTCCGGTATTTCGCGCAAACGCGCTTCCGGCCGCTCGATAATTTCCCTTAAAACCGGGAACCGTCCGCCGGCCGAGGCCATATCATAACTGTTAAAAGCCACGGCCAGACGCCGCCCATCCGGCTTTCTCCCCGCCTCAGCCGGGCGAATATTGCTTACCCGCGCGCCGGACGGCGCTTGCGGATCGAGATCATAAACAATGCCGAATACGCCGCGAAAATCGGCTGAACGCAGGTAGGCGCTGTTTTCCTCCAGAATGGCGCGCAGTTCCTCAAGCGTTAAACAGGCCACACCGACATAATTCTCGTAAGGCACCATGCGCCAGACATCGCCCATGCTAATCCGCCCCGGCGCTACGCGCGCCCTGGAAAGCGCGCCATGCAAGACAACATCCGCGCCGGTTTTGCCGGCAATCGCCCGCGCAATCAAAGTCTGCGCCGCGGATTGCCCCGGTTGGCGCGAGGCAGGCAGCAAATCAACCTCCGTCGCGGCAATGTTTGCGCGCAGATACTCGTCTGTTTGCCGCAATACGCCGGCCAATCGTTCACGCAATTCCCGATCCGGCTCAACTTGCGGACCGACCGGCAACAGCTCGGCCTGCCGGCTGACAATGCGCCGCGCCGCCGGATCAAACACAATGCGCGCCACTCCCAGCCATAATCCGTATGATCCGGCCTGACTGTAAAGTATGCCGTTGACGTGCGTCTGCGCCACGGCGCGATGCGTATGCGCGCCGAGGATGAGATCAAATTCCGGGAAAGCTGCGGCAATGGCGCGAATCTGATTGGCGGCATCATCCGCGCGATAACGCAGACCCTGATGCACGGCCAGCGCCAGAATATCGGGCTTGAGCGCGCGCACAGCCGGCATAATGCGCCGCAGGGCCGGCAAGGAATCTTCAAATTCACAGCCTTCAATCAGGCGCGGTCTTGACCACTTGGGGATCAACGGATTGCTCAGACCGACCACAACAACCCGCAGACCGGCAATTTCCTTGACCAAAAAAGGCCGCAAACAAGACAGCGCTGATGCCCCCGCCCCACCCGCCTGCAAATTGGCCGCCAGCGCCGGGCAATCAAGCTGTCGGTAAAAAAGACGCAATGCTTCCAGACCCCAATCGAACTCGTGATTGCCGATTACCAGCGCGTCATAGCCCAGCATGCCGACGGCTTCGGCGACAGCGCTGCCCTTTGTCAAAAAACTTTCCGGCGCGCCCTGAAAGATATCGCCGCAATCCAGCAACAGCGTATGCTCCTCGCGGCGGCGGAGTTCGCGAACAAGCGTGGCGCAGCGCAAAAGACCGCCGCGCAATTCGCCGTGTTCCTCCGACCAGACCGGCGCGATATGCCCGTGCAAATCGCAAGTGTGCAGAAAAGTTATCCGCACCTCCTGCGCCGCATCCGAAAAACCGGACGTAGCCGCGCAAAGCAAAACCGACAGCCCAGCGCAGAGCAGAGCCAAACAGCGGAAAAACTTGCTTTTCATACGCGGAAAGATTATGTTGAAATTTATCGAAACACAAGGAGATTTGTTCATGTTTGCGACAATGTTAAAATCCAAACTGCACATGGCCAGGGTAACGCATTTGGAGCCGGATTATGAAGGGAGCCTGACGATTGATCGCGATTTAATGGACGCCGTCAAACTGTTGCCTTACGAAAAAGTGCTGGTTTCCAATAAAAGCAACGCCAACCGCTTTGAAACGTACGTCATTGCCGCGCCGTCCGGTTCCGGCACAATCATGCTGAACGGACCGGCCGCCTGTCTTGGCAAGATCGGCGATCGTCTGGTTATTATGGCTTTTGCCCAGGTTCCCATTGCAGACGCGCGCCGGCATCATCCGCTCGTTCTGGTGCTGAACGAGCAAAACCGCCCCGCAGGTCCGCTCAAGGAAACATAGACCTCTCCAAAATCATTGCGCTTTTGGCGGCTGTTCTTCGGCATTTGCGGAAGGAGCATTGTCGCCGCCGGATTCGGATTCAAATTGTTCATCGTCTTCCGGCTCGACGGTAGTGGCGGAAACCAGCAAATCGCCTTCATCAAGATTGATCAGGCGCACACCCTGCGTAACGCGGCTGATCACCCGGATATCGCTGACTTTCATGCGAATCATTTTGCCCTTGGCTGTGATCAGCATCAGCGCATCGTTTTCCATGACGGTATGCGCGCCAACCACCTTGCCGTTGCGGTCCGATGGGCGCAAGGCATAAATACCCTTGCCGCCGCGATGTTGGTCGCGGTATTCGTCAAAATTGGTGCGCTTACCGTAGCCGTTTTCCGTGCAAATAAAGAAAGTTGCCTTCAAGTTGACGATTTCAAGACTTTCAAGCTTGTCGTCATCCTCCAGGCGTATGCCGATCACTCCGCGCGTGGCGCGCCCCTGATCGCGCAATTCCGTTTCGCCGAAACGCAGGCTTGTGCCATTGCGCGTGGCCAGCATGATATCATCCTGGCCGTTTGTAAGCTTGACGCCGATCAACCGGTCATCCGAATCAATATTAATTGCGATAATACCGTCGCGGCGCGGATTTTTGAATTCGCTCAAATTGGTTTTCTTGACAATGCCTTTTTCGGTGGCCATGACGAGAAATTCCGTTGCGGGAAAATCGCGCACACGCACCATGGCGGCGATCTGTTCTTCGCTTTTCAGTTGAAGCAGATTGACAATCGCCTTGCCGCGTGACGCGCGGCCGGCCTCGGGAATCTCATAAACCTTTTCCCAATAAATTCTGCCGCCCGTGGTGAAAAAGAGAATATAATCATGGGTATTGGCCACAAAGAGATGCTCGACGTAATCTTCGTCCTTCGTATCCATGCCGGCCACGCCCTTGCCGCCGCGTTTTTGCGCCCGATATGCGCCGACCGGCACACGCTTGATATAGCCGGTATGGCTGATGGTAATTACGCAACTGCGATCCACAATCAGGTCTTCGATGTTAACTTCGCCTTCGTCGGGCACAATATCCGTCCGGCGCGCATCGCCATAAAGTTTTTTGATTTCCAGCAAATCTTCTTTCATGATCCCGTAAATTTTGCCCGGATTGGCCAGCAGGTCCTTCAGGTATGAAATCTGTTTGATCAAATCCAGGTATTCGGCTTCCAGCTTGTCGCGCTCAAGCCCGGTCAATTGATAAAGCCGCATATCCAGAATGGCATTGGCCTGGATTTCAGACAAACCGAAACGTTGCATCAGTTCCTGGCGCGCATCGTCACGATTTTTGGAATTGCGAATCACCTTGACGACCGCGTCGAGATGATCAAGCGCGATTTTCAAGCCTTCGAGAATATGGGCGCGCGCCTCGGCTTTGGCCAGCTCGAATTTTGTGCGGCGCGTCAAAACCTCAAAACGGTGCGCAATAAAAGCCTGCAACAGCTCCTTCAGATTCATGATCCGCGGCCGGCCATTGTCAATAGCCAGCATAATGGCGCCGAACGTGGTCTGCAACTGCGTATGCTTGAATAAATTATTAAGAATCACCTTGGGCACAACACCGCGCTTGAGCTCGACCACAATGCGAATGCCGTTCTTATCGGATTCATCACGGATATCGCTGATGCCTTCCAGCGTCTTTTCCTGCACCAAATGGGCGATATTGGCAATCAAGTTGGCCTTATTGACAATATAGGGAATTTCGCTGATGACAATGGTTTCCTTGCCCTGTTTGCCCTCTTCGATGCCGGCGCGCCCGCGCAAGCGCATCTGCCCGCGTCCGGTGCGATACATGGAAGCAATTGGATTAATGCCGCACACAATGCCGCCGGTGGGAAAATCCGGACCCTTGACATGCTTCATGAGGTCATCCACAACGGCTTCCGGCCGCTCGATCAGCTCGACCAAGGCGTCCACGATTTCCCCGAGATTATGGGGCGGAATATTGGTGGCCATGCCGACCGCAATACCGGTGCTGCCGTTCAGGAGCAGATTGGGCAAACGCGCCGGCAGCACGGAAGGCTCGTCCAGTGTGTTGTCGTAGTTCTTGACCATTGGCACGGTCTGCTTGTCAATATCGGCCAGCATTTCTTCGGCCAATTTCTGCAAGCGCACCTCCGTATAACGATAAGCCGCCGCATTGTCGCCATCAATGCTACCGAAATTACCCTGGCCGTTGACCAATAGATAACGCAAGGAAAAAGGCTGCGCCATGCGCACGATGGTGTCATAAACGGCGGAATCGCCGTGCGGATGATATTTGCCGAGCACTTCGCCGACGACATAAGCCGATTTCTTGAACGGCCGGTTGTGCAGCAGGCCAAGCTGACGCATGGCAAAGAGGATGCGGCGCGCGCCCGGCTTGAGTCCGTCGCGCACATCCGGCAACGCGCGCCCGACAATAACGCTCATTGAATAATCAATGTAAGAGCGCCGCATTTCGTCTTCGATATTGATTTGGCCGATAATTTCGTTTCGGGAATACATCTTAAAATTCCGTTATTGCTTAAACCACCTGGTCTTAAATATCAAGGTTGCGAACATTTAACGCGTTTTCCTGAATAAATTCGCGCCGCGGCTCGACTTCATCGCCCATCAAAAGCGTAAACACCTGATCGGCCTCCACGGCATCTTCAAGCATCACCTTGAGCAGCTTGCGTTTCTCCGGATTCATGGTGGTCTCAAAAAGCTGCTCGGGATTCATTTCGCCCAATCCTTTGTAACGCTGGATGTTGGTCAATCCCCGGCGCCCCTGCTCACGCACAACATCCAGAATCCGGCGCAAAGAATTCGCCTCCTGCGTCTGTTCATCCTTAACGATCATCTGATATGACGCCTTGTCCTGCGCTTCCGCGACAGCGACGCTAAAGCCTTTTTTGTCGAGCGCATCAACAAGCCGCGCGATTTGCGCGCCGGAATAAATTTCCTGCCAGCGAATGCCGGTTGGCGCGGAAGCAGCGGATTGATCGGCAAAAATCTCCAGTTGATGTCCTGCGTTTTGCTCAAGTTTTTCGCGCAGTTTTTTCAGCTCTTCATCCGAATAGACGTAATGATATGTCGTCCCATTGCCATTGGTGGCGGAAACTTTATATTTTGGAAACAAACCGGTTTTGGCATGGCGCATTTTCAGGAAATCTTCAAACAAAATATTTTTGCGCTCAAGCGACTGGGCCAATTGCTCAAGCTCGGCCAAAGTTTCCAAAATACCCAGCAAATCCTTGCCATCATATTTTTTGCCCGTTGCGGCAATTTCAACGGTCATATCCTCCGAGCCAAGCTCAAGCAGTCGGCGCGTCAACTGCGCATCGGTATCTATATATTCCTCGCGCTTTTTCCAAACAATTTTATAAAGCGGCGGCTGCGCCAGATAAACATGCCCATGCTCGATCAGCTGCGGCATCTGGCGATAAAAAAACGTCAGCAACAACGTGCGAATATGCGCGCCGTCAACATCGGCATCGGTCATAATGATTATTTTATGATAACGCGTTTTGGCAACGTCAAATTCATCCTTGCCGATGCCGGCGCCGATGGCGGTAATCATTGTGCGAATTTCGTTGTTGTTCAGAATCTTGTCCAAACGCGCCTTTTCCACATTCAAGACCTTGCCGCGCAGCGGGAGAATGGCCTGAAACTCGCGATTGCGCCCCTGTTTGGCCGAACCGCCGGCGCTGTCGCCCTCAACCAGATAGAGTTCGCAAAGCGCCGGATCCCGCTCGGAGCAATCCGCCAGTTTGCCGGGCAACGCCGCGCTATCCAGGGCGCCCTTGCGGCGCGTCAGATCACGCGCCTTGCGCGCCGCAATGCGGGCGCGCGCGGCCAAAAGCCCTTTTTCGATAACCCGCCGGGCAACCGGCGGATTCTCCTCGAAAAATGTGGCTAATTCATCATTAACAATGGATTCAACAATGCCCTGCACTTCGCTGTTGCCCAGCTTGGTTTTGGTTTGACCCTCAAACTGCGGATTGGGCACCTTGACATTGATAACCGCCGTCAAGCCCTCGCGCACGTCATCGCCGGTCATTGTCTCGCTGTCATCCTTGATCAGTTTGTTGGCCTTGCCGTAGGCGTTGATCGTGCGGGTCAGCGCCGAACGAAATCCGCTCAGGTGCGTACCGCCTTCAATCGTGTTGATATTGTTGACATAGGAACTGATTGTCTCGCTGAACGCCTCGGTATATTGCAGCGCGATTTCAACGGCAACGCCATCGCGCTCACGCGCAACAAAAATCACCTTGGGATGAATCAGGGTCTTATTGCGGTTAAGATGCCGCACAAACTCGACAATGCCGCCCTTGAACCTGAAAGTTTCGTCACGCGCCGGCTCTTCCTGAATCAACCGGATTTCAACGCCCTTGTTCAAGAAGGCCAGTTCCCGCAAACGGTTGGCCAGAATATCCCACTCGAAGGTGGTGGTTGAAAAAATTGAAGCATCCGGATAGAAGGTAACTTCCGTACCGGTTACCTTGGTCTTGCCGATTTTTTCAAGCGCCGAAACAGCCACGCCCTTTTCATAGCGCTGCCGGTAAACGGTTTCGTCCCGGCGCACCTCCACTTCCATCCACTCGCTCAGCGCATTGACGCAGGAAACACCCACCCCATGCAAGCCTCCGGAAACCTTGTAGCTGCAATGATCGAATTTACCGCCGGCATGCAGGGTGGTCATCACCACTTCAAGAGCCGGCTTGTGCTCGGTGGCGTGCATATCCACGGGAATGCCGCGTCCATTGTCGTTAACCGAAACCGAGCCGTCGGAGTTGATCGTTACCTGAACGGCTGTGCAATAGCCGGCGAGCGCCTCATCAATACTGTTATCAACCACTTCAAAAACACAATGATGCAAACCGCGCACGGATGTATCGCCGATATACATGGCCGGACGGCGCCGCACCGCCTCCATGCCTTCCAGCACCGTAATCGTTGTGGCATCATATTTTTTCGAGGCAAGGTTCTTTTCGTCTTCGGAAAGCGCCGGCACAGCGGA
This sequence comes from uncultured Verrucomicrobiota bacterium, assembly GCA_964565485.1. GTDB lineage: Bacteria > Verrucomicrobiota > Kiritimatiellia > JAAZAB01 > JAAZAB01 > CAZMFH01. The sequence continues at coordinate 11,716 of CAZMFH010000021.1, forward strand.
TTCATCGCCTGTGGCGGAATCGCACGTCTCATCATCCGGCGGAACTGCGGCAGCCGGCGCAGAAATCCCGGCTTGACCGGCATTCGCGCTGCTTACGGCATTTAATTCCGGATCTTTCGACTTCGAGGAATCTTCAACCGACTTCTTTCTGGATTTGGACATATATGCTTTTTTCCTTCACAAAAAATGAATTTTGATTGTAACATGCAAATAAAAAAAAACAATCATGTTTTGCGACAAATCCAAAAATAAAACAGCTTGATGAAAAACCATCTTTATGCCACGCTTATTGCATTAACCGCTCTGTTTGCAACCCGGATCAGCGGCGGGATCATAATTAAAGATCATTAAAACCTAATCGTTCAAGAGCTGGGGCAAAATAGTCCGGAAAATTATTTTCCTTTCCATAGCATGAAAACTTATCGCCAAGAACTTTATCTGGAACTGCCGACCCGGCGCGGTCTGCTTAACATCACCCCGCAAGTCGAGCGTTGTCTGGCGGAAAGCGGCATTCGTGAAGGCCTGTTGCTGGCAAACGCCATGCATATAACCGCCAGCGTCTTTATCAATGACGACGAGCGCGGGTTGCACGCCGATTTTGAAAAATGGCTTGAAAAACTCGCGCCCGAAAAACCACACAGTCAATACGCGCATAACGGCGCGGAAGATAATGCCGATGCGCATCTCAAACGCACCATCATGGGGCGCGAAGTGGTGGTGGCGGTTACAAACGGCAAACTGGATTTCGGCCAGTGGGAGCAGATATTTTACGGTGAATTTGACGGACGCCGCCGCAAGCGGGTCCTGGTCAAAATCATCGGCGAATAGACGCAAATTTTTATGCCCGCCATAGCCAAAGTTGTTGTCGAAATTGCGCTGGACCGTGAATTCGATTATCTCATACCGGAAGAGTTGCGCGGCAGCTTGCGGCTCGGTTCGCGCGTCCAGGTTCCATTTGGACATGCAACGGCCCGCGGTTATGTGGTTGGTTTGACCGCCAATTCCGCGCGCCACGACCTGAAAACCATTGCGTCGCTGATTACGCCCAAACCGTTATTGAGCGAAACCATGCTCAAACTGGCGCGCTGGATGGGCGAATATTACGCGGCGACAGTCGAACAGGCCATCCGCACCGTGCTGCCCTGCGCCGTGCGGCGGCGGGGCGCGGCATTCCGCGAAGAAACTTATGTCGTGCTGGAAGAACCCGGTCCAACGCCGGAAGCGCTGGCGGAATTACGCAGACGCAGCTCGAAACAGGCGGCTGTCCTGGATATCTTGCGCCGGCATGTTTCAATGCGCCTTGGCGATTTACGCCGTGCCGCCGGCGTCGAACGCGCGGTTATTGACCGTCTGGTTGAAAAACAGCTGGCGCGCCTGGAACAGGAAACAGCTTTGCGCGATCCCCTGGCCGGCCAGGCGATTTTACCCACCGCGCCGCTTGCGCTTTTCCCTGAACAAGCGCAAGCCCTGACCCTGATCCGCCAATCCATCGCAACGCTCAATCCGCCGGTTGTGCTGCTGCATGGCGTAACCGGCTCCGGCAAGACAGAGGTTTATCTCCAGGCCATCCGCCATACCCTGGACCGCAATCAGGGCGCAATCGCGCTAGTGCCGGAAATTTCCCTGACCCCCCAAACAGTGGAACGTTTTCGCAGCCGGTTCGGCAATACCGTCGCCGTCTTGCATAGTCATCTTTCCGACGGCGAACGGCATGATGAATGGTATCGCATTTATGACGGCAAAGCGCGCATTGTGGTTGGCGCGCGCTCAGCGCTCTTTGCGCCGGTGGAGCGTTTGGGACTGATCGTCGTGGATGAAGAACACGAACCGAGCTACAAGCAAACCGAAGCGCCGCGCTATAACGCGCGCGATGTGGCGGTCATGCGCGGACACTTTGAGGGTTGCGCCGTACTTTTGGGATCGGCTTCTCCGGCCTTGGAATCATTTCAAAACGCGCGAAGCGGCAAATATGCGCTGGCTACGCTCTCGCACCGCGTGGATCACCGCCAAATGCCCGTCATGCGCATTGTGGACATGCGCTCCGAAGCCGGTTCAACGGGCAAGACCCCGGTTTTTTCGCGCGAACTGACGGAAGCCATCCGCAACCGCCTGGCCCAGGCCGAACAAACCATCCTCTTTCTCAACCGGCGCGGCTATGCCACCTCGATCATTTGCCCGGCTTGCGGTTATGTGGCCGGCTGCAATCAGTGCGCAATCAAAATGACTTATCACAAAGGCTTTGCGGAAATGCGCTGTCATCTTTGCGGACGCACCGAGTCTGTTCCTGAACATTGCCCCTCCTGCGGAATACCGACCCTAAAATTCAACGGCATCGGCACTCAGCGTGTGGAAGAAATCGCGCAAACCCTTTTCCCCAAGGCGCGCCTGGCGCGCATGGACGCCGACACCACTGCGCGCAAGCACGCACACAGCCGGATTCTGGACGAATTCAGATCCGGAAATATTGATATTCTGATTGGAACACAGATGATCGCCAAAGGGCTGCATTTTCCGGGCGTTACGCTGGTGGGCGTGATGTGCGCGGACTTAAGTCTGCACATGCCGGATTTTCGATCTGCCGAACGCACTTTTCAATTGCTGGTGCAGGTTGCCGGACGCGCCGGACGCGGCGATATTCCCGGTGAAGTGATCGTTCAGACTTTTACGCCTTTTCATCCGGCCATTCAGGCGGCGCGACGGCTGGACTGCATCGGGTTCTGTGATCAGGAATACGAATCGCGCCGGGAATTGACCTATCCTCCATTCGCGCATTTGATTTGCATCACCATCGAAAGCCCGCTGGAAACTTTGGCGGCAAAAGCCGCCCAACAAATGGCGACCCAACTCCAAAAGAATCTGCCGCGTTCGGTTATTCTGGCCGGCCCTATTCCAGCGCCAATCAACCGGCGCAGGGGACAATATCGCTTTCAGATCATCATGCGCTCGACATCCGTCAAGGCGATGAGCAACCCGATCCGTGAGTTTTTGAAAACATGGCGGCGGACGCATGATCTGCGCATTGCCGTTGACGTTGACGCCAACTCCATGATGTAATGATCAGGCGCTTCCGATAATAAGCCGCAGGACATCTTCTGTCGTAAGCAACCCGACAACCTCCGTCTGGCGGTTGGTCACCAACGCCAGCGGCTGATTGGAGCGTCGTAAACGCGGCAAAATTTCGGTAAACGGCGTGTTATCGTTTAGAAACAACGGTTGACGCATGAAGCGGCTGATATTTTCACCGTATTTCCCGGAATCAACCGCCAAAACGTCAAAGAGATTGACTATTCCGATAAAAGCCCGGGCACGCTCATCAAACACCGGCAAACGCGTCAAATTGGATTTTTGCGACAAGCCGAGAAAATCCTCGGCCGTCGCGCGGCTGTCCACCATGATCATACGCTCCCGTGGAACCATGATCAGCGAAGCCGTCTTGCCGGCCAATTCGACTACGCGATGAATCATAATACGCTGTTTCGAAGTCAAGTTGCCATGTTCCGCGCTTTCCTTGGCCAGAATATCAATTTCATCACGTGTTATTGTCGGACGATGCGCTTCCGGATTGGCTGTTTCCCTGGGCAGAAAAAGCATCGTCAACCCGGTAAAAAAATCGGCCAACGGTTTTAAAACAAGCGATGCTACCCAAAGCATGCGCGCAAAAGGCCGGCAACGCTTGATTGGATTGCTTTGGAACCAGGCTTTGGGCAGATATTCGCAGCCAATCAGCACAACCAATGTTACCACTCCTTCCGTCAGCAACTCCCCCGCGCGCAACGGTAGATAATGCCCCAAATGCGCGCCGATAACGGAAACCGTTACCATACAGATATTGACGCCCACAAGCGTTGTGCCAAGCAAACGATCAGGATCGGCAAGAAAACGTCCCAATATCTGAGCCGACTGGTCATTTTCCTCCTCGGCCAGGTGCCGTAATTGCAGATGATTAAGCGAAATAACGCCCGTTTCAATCCCGGCAAAAAACGCCGCGAACAAAAGGCACAATACAAGCAAAATAATTTCCAGACCAAGCATCTTAATTTTCCGGTTTTGGCGGTTTTTCCAGCAACAACATGGTAATGCGATGTTTTTTCATCTGACGCACGGTTACACAACAACCTTGCGCTTCAACAACCTCGCCGATCTTCGGAATATGTTCGGTATGCGCCGTAACCCAGCCGGCCAAACGGTCGGCGCCCTCAGCCTCCAATTCCAGATCAAGTTCGTAATTAACATCTTCCAAACTGGCATTACCGTTAATCAGCCAACGATCCTGTCCCCAAGGCTGAATTTCCAATCTCTGACCGCCAAATTCATTTTCAACCGATTCGACCACTTCATCGAGGATGTCACCGCGTGTAATCATGCCTGCCGTTCCGCCATATTCATCAATCACAATGGCAATGCGGCGGCCTTGCTGCTGAAATGTAGTCAAAAGATTATCCAATGGCGCAGTATCGGGCACATAAAAATGCGGCAACATGGCGGCTTTCAAATCATGCTGCCGATCCAACAAAAAACGCGGAACATCAAGAAACCCAATGATGTGATCCAGATTATCTTGATAAACCGGCAAAAACCGGAAATGCGACTGACGCGCGATATGCTCATGCTCAGCCAATTCATGCTCGGCATCCAGGCCAATCAGATCAACACGCGGCGTCATGATATCCCTGGCCTGAATACTTTCCAGACGGATAATCCCGTCAACCATCTGTTTTTCTTCCTTGTTTAAAGCCCCCGCCTCATGAACCGCATCCACAACCGTCAACAATTCCTCTCCGGTCAATGCCGGACGGTGTGGGACAAAATGACCTTTCAACCGGTCGGTTATCCATTCGATCAGCAGGCGCGCCGGCGTAACCGCGATAATGGTTATTTGCAAAGGCCGCCGGTAAAGCGAAGCCATAACTTCCGGATAACGCACAGCCAGACATTTTGGCCCGATTTCTCCAAAAATAACAAGCAAAATGGTCATGCAGGGGATGGAAATCAACGTGCCGCGCCCAGGCCACAAACTTTCGGCCAATGCATAACCAAGCGCAGCGCCAATCATGTTGACAAGCGTGTTGCCGATCAAGATACTGGAAAGTAATTGTGTCGGCGCGCCCAATAAGGCTTCAATCTCCCGCGCCGCGCGCGGACGTGTGCGGCGAATGCGATGGATGCGGATGGGGTTAAGGGAAAACAACGCTGTTTCCGCGCTTGAAAAAAAGGCGGAAAAGATCAACAAAACAACTAAAATAGCGCCTATCAACAGCAAAATCATGGAAGCTCAGCCCCTTGTCTCCGCCGACACACGCCGAGCATCCCGACCGACAAAACCCAAACCGAGGCATGACGACATAAATCATCGTCATCAATTTGATCAAGCTCGCTTTGAACAATTTGCATAAATACAAAAAATTATCCGCCCAATCTGAATTACAGTATTTTTTTATATATAGCATTTTCCTAAAAAAATCAATATTTTTTCTTGCCCAAAATTCCTGCAAACGCTAACTTGCCCGACATGCAAAACCAAGAACGTTCACTTCAGGAACGCTTCCGGGCCGGTGTGCGCCGTTTCGCGCAACACAAGGCCATCATGTTCGCCGGGCGAACGCTTGATTTTGCAGAGACAGATAATTTGAGCGACCGTGTGGCCGCCGCCCTTGCGGCGCGCGGCATCCGCAAGGGCGACCGGCTCGGGCTCTATTGCATTAATTCCGACTGGTTTGTGCTGGCTTATCTCGGCATAGTCAAGGCCGGCGCCGTGGTCGTGCCAATCAATTTGTTGTTAAACCCCAAGGAAACCGCCTTTATTCTGAACGATGCCGGCGCGCGCGCCCTGATTTATCATGAGGCTTTCGATGGCGCTGTGGCTGTTGTGCGCGAGTTGGTCAAAACGCTGGAATTCTGTGTGCGCATCGGCACAACACCCCAAACCGGCGCCGATCTTCCCTGGGCGGATATGTCGGCAAGCCCGGCTGTCGCGCCAATGCCGGAGATCAACCCCGCGACCGATTTGGCCGTTATCCTCTATACTTCCGGCACAACCGGACACCCGAAAGGCGCCATGCTGACTCACGGCAACCTGCTGGCCAACACAGACAGTATCGGTCAGGCGCTTCAGGTTGTTCCAGGCGCAGAACGCTTTTTGGTTGTTCTGCCGTTTTTCCATGCGTTTGCGGCAACAGCCTGCATGTTGATGCCGCTTTTCAGCGGCAGCATGATTGTGGCGCTTCCACGCTTTGATCCGGCACAAACTGTGGAAATGATCGCCACCACGCGCAGCACAATTTTTATGGGTGTGCCAAGCATGTTCATTGCGCTGCTTCACCTCTCCGATGCGCATATGGCCAGCCTGGCTTCCCTGAAATATTGCATTTCCGGCGGAGCCGCCCTGCCGGTTGCGGTCAAGGAGCAATTTGAAAAACGCACCGGCAAAATCATTTATGAGGGCGATGGCCCGACAGAATGTTCGCCATGCACATGCGTCAATCCGATTGGCGGACGCACCAAACCCGGTACAATCGGCCTGCCGCTGCCCGGCGTGGAAATGTGTATTCTCAGCGAACACGGCGAGCCGGTGGCGGATGGAGTGATCGGCGAACTGTGTGTCCGCGGACGCAACGTCATGAAAGGCTACTGGAATATGCCGGCCGAAACCAAAGAGGCTTTTTTTGGCGACTGGTTCCGCACCGGCGATCTTGGCGCCCGCGATGATGACGGCTATTTCAGCATTCTTGACCGGCGCAAGGATATGATCATTGTTAACGGCATGAACATTTATCCTCGCGTCGTTGAGGAAGTGTTAATACGCTGTGCTGGTGTGCGCGAAGTTGCCGTGATCGGCGAACCACACGCCCTGCACGGCGAAATACCTGTGGCTTATGTGTCGTTACGGGATGACGCCCAAACAACCGGCGCCAAATTGCGCGCCGAATGCCTGGCCAGCCTCGGACGCCACGAGGCGCCGCGCAAATTTTATTTTCTGCCCGAATTGCCCAAAAACGCAGCCGGCAAAATCATGAAACGTCAGTTGCGCAAGCAGGGCGAACATGAACGCGGCATCCGCCCCGACTGAATCCGCGCATAATTCCGCAAAACTTTCCTGCGGCAAGCCGCCTCGTCTACTTTTTCCGTGATGAGGTCAGGGTCAGTTTCCATTGCCGCAATTGCTCCAGAGCCGGATTGTGCGTAAGGTCAAAACCAATTGGTGTCGCGGAAACATAGCCTTCGTCCAACGCTTTGATATCTGTTCCGGCGGCGTTGCCGGTTATTTTGATTTCGCCATCCATCCAATAATAAGTTCCACCATGCGGACTTTTGCGTTCGTGAAATATTTCCACAAACCGCGAATGTCCCATACGGGTAAGCTGCAATCCGCGCAAACGAGCCAAAGGCCGGTTCGGCACATTAACATTCAGAAGCGTATTGGCCGGCAATCGGCGCGCAAGCAGTTCGCGCGTCAACCGGCGCGCGACATATCCGGCCGTTGCCCAAAGCGGTTTTGTAAAAGTGGCCAACGAGATTGCCATGCTCGGAATGCCAAGAATGGCGCCTTCCGTGGCCGCCGAAACCGTTCCGGAATAAATGACGCTGATCCCAGTGTTCGGCCCCAGGTTGATGCCACTTACAACCAGATCAGGCGGACGCTTGAGCAACATGGTAACGGCAAGCTTGACGCAATCCGCCGGCGTCCCGGAAACCGCATGACCCTCAAACAGACCGTCCCGCCGGATTTTGCGGATTTTGATCGGATCGGCAATCGTAATGGCGTGGCCAACGGCGCTGCGCTCGCTTTCAGGCGCTACGACGACAACATGTCCCAAGCTGCGAACAGCCTGGTAAAGCGCGCCGATCCCGGGCGCGTAAATCCCATCATCATTACAAATCAAAATTTGTGGTTTCATAAATACCGGCCTTGTGTTTTTGAGCACAGCTTGCGCGCAACAAAGCAAGCCGCAACATGTTAAGCGCGGCTTTGGCCGCGCGC
>CAZMFH010000022.1:0-19692 GCA_964565485.1 uncultured Verrucomicrobiota bacterium
GCACGCGCTCGAAGATCGGCGTGTGGATATTGTGCTGGCCATTGGTCCGCTGGCGACAATGGCGGCCGCCGCGCCTGAATTGTCTTTACGCAAACCGGTGGTTTGCGGGTTTGCGCCGGATCAGGAAGTTATAACCCTGCCGGTTTCGCCGAACGGTCGTTCCGGTAAAACCAATCTTAATTTTACGCTTACGCCCATGCGCATGCGCCGCGATCTTGAGATGTTCCGTGAATTGACGGCGTTCCGTGTGCTGGGGGTTGTGTTGGACAGGGTTTGGGTGGAAGACTTTGAGGTTATGCAGCGTTTGGCGGTTGAGCTTGAGCGCCAGTTCGGGATTAAAATTAAAGCGCTGTATATGGAACAGCTGGCAGCGGATGTTCTTGCTCAGGTTGATGATACAGTGGATGCTGTTTATCTTACGCCATGTCTGCGCGCGGATACTGGCGAGTGGCAAAAACTGATTGCCGGTCTGAATGCCCGCAAAAAACCTACTTTTTCGATGCTTGGCCATGATGACGTTGCGCGCGGGGTTTTGGCTGCTTTAACATTGCCGATTGAAGACCGGCTTGTGCGGCGTCTGGCGCTCAATCTGCACGAAATCATGCTTGGCGCCAAACCGGAGTCGCTGCCGGTGGTGTTGCATGTAGACGAGGATTTGCTGATCAATGCGCTGACTGCCAGGCAGGTGGGTTTTCATCCGACGCTCGATGTGATGATTGAGGGCAATTTTCTGCATGAGGAAAATCTTGATGCGGTCGAATCGCTTGCCCTGGTGGAAGCCGTTCAGGAGGCTGTGCGTTGCAATATCGAGTTGACAATCAAGCGTTCCGAGGTGGAGCAGGCGCGCCAGGAACGCGCGCTGGCGTTGAGTCCGCTGCTGCCGCAAGTTGAAGGTGTCGGCCAGTATTACCGCATGGATCGGGATCGGGCTGAGATGTCGCTGGGTGCGCAGCCGCGCGATAAATCAACCGCCGGCATCAGCGCCAGTCAGGTTTTGTTCAGCGATGCGCTTTTGAGCCGACGGCGCGCGGTAGCGCGGCTTTATGAAGGGGAACTGAATGATCAGGAGTCGTTGCGTTTGGATATTGTGGCGGCTGCTGCGCAGCGTTATCTTGACTTTCTGCAGGCGCAGTCTCTTTTGCGTGTGGAAGCCGGCAATTTGGGATTGACGCGCAACAACCTTGCGCTGGCGCGCTTGCGCCACAAGGTTGGCGCGGCGGGGCCGGAGGAGATTTGCCGGTGGGAGTCGGAGCAGGCTCTGCGGCGCGCTTCTTTGCTGCGCGCTTCGGCGAACATGGAAAAGGCGCGTGTTGTTGTGAACCAGACGATGGGGCGCGCACAATCAGCGCGCTGGCGCGCGCCGGATATAGAGCTGCGCGATGACGACTTTCTGTTTCTCGGGCCGCGTTTCAAGGCTTTGCTGGCCGATGAAAGGCAGCTTGTGCGTTTGGAGCAATTTGCGGTCAATCTGGCGCTCCGGCGTTCGCCTTCCCTGGCGGCGGCTGAGCGGCGCATTCAGGCGCTGGTGATTGAACACAACCAGGCGCGCCGCCGGTTTGTCTTGCCGGAGTTGTCCGCCAGTTTTGGTTACGATCGCGTATTGAAAGAGACTAAAATCGGCGCTCCGGATTTTCCCGGTTCGGATGATCTCAGCGATGATGATGAATGGTTGTTCGGGCTGCGCGCAGCGTTGCCGATTCTGACCGGCGGCGGTCGGATTTTCGAGACGCGGCGTTTGGCGGCAAAATTGCAGCAGGCGCGGGATGGGCGCGAACAATTGCGCCAGATGCTGGAACAACGCGCGCGTCTGGTTTTTCACTCATTGAACAGTTCTTTTCCCAATATCCGCCTGCAACGTGTGGCAGCCGAACGCGCGGAGGCCAACCTCGGCATTGTTCGTCAGAAATATGCCGATGGTTCCGTGCCGATTATTGCGCTGCTTGATGCGCAAAATGAGGTCTTTGCCGCCAAGCAGGGTGCGGCGGTGGCAGCCTATCAATATATGAGCGATTTGATTGAATTTCAGCGCGCAATTGCCTGGTTCGAAATAGAGCAAAGCGAAGCGGAAAAGGATCGCTGGCTGGCGGAATTGGAGGAGTTTTTCAAACACAATCCGTGATGCGGCATAAATCAAGCTTTACAATATTAATTAAAATTTCATTACGGATTAAGAAAGCAATAATTGCCGCCGTTCTTTTGTAACCGCATATAAAAACATGCCGGTGAAACGGATGGCGGATTGGGTTGTGGGCGCAAGCTCACGCTATGGGAGGAGCAACAATGCGGGCAGGGGAGCATTACATCAAAACAATAATATCTTGCGGAATAATGGCGGGATTATGCCTGGCGGGTTCCTGCCGCAAAGCTGAACGCCAGCCGACACCGGTTGTGCGTCCGGTTGTTACCATGTCTGTCCGTGCTGCCGCAGAGCGTGAGCGGCGGTTTTCCGGCACGGCGCGCGCGGTTTCGGATACTTTGCTCAGTTTTCGGGTTGGCGGCGAAATCATTGAATTGCCCGTGCGTACAGGGCGGGCGGTTAAAGCGGGCGACTTGATCGCGCGGCTTGATCCCAAAGACTATGAATTGCAGCTTAAACAGAGTCAGGCGCAATTAAAACAGGCGCAAGCCCAGTTTCAGCAGGCGTGGACCGAATATGAGCGCGTCCGTCAGCAATATGAGGCGCGAATTGTCAGCCGCAGCGAGTTGGAGGCCCGGCAGGCAGTTTATCATTCGGCGCAGGCGGCTTGTGATGCCGCCCAGAAGGGATGCGAATTGGCGCAGCAGCAGTTGAAATATTGCGAGCTATGCGCTCCGCTTGACGGAACGATTGCGTCTGTTCCGGTTGAGGCGCATCAAACAGTGGCGGCCGGACAGGTGGTGGCGGCGCTTTCGGTTGGCGGCGCCATGGAAATGCGCCTCGGTTTGCCGGAAGCGCTGGTTGGCAAGGTTAAACTTGATGATCTGGCCGGTGTTGTTTTTGACGCTGTTCCGGAGAAAAGGTTTTCCGCGCAGGTCAGCGAGATTGGTATTGAGCCGGATGCCGGCGGCGCCTATCCGGTAAAGTTGCGTTTGCTTGAGAGCGATGAGCGCATCAGATCCGGCATGGTCGGTGAAGCTGTCTTTTCGTTTGCCGGTTCGGGCGCAGGGGATGTGATTGTTGTGCCGGCAGTGGCGGTGGTGGCGCGTCCGGCGGGCGGACATTATGTTTGGGTTTATCAGCCTGACCGTGGCGTGGTTGTTGAGCGTGATGTCCAAATCGGCGCACTGACTTCGGATGGGTTGCAGGTAACCGCCGGCTTGGAGTCCGGCGCCATTATTGTCATTCGCGGCGTGCATCAGTTGCAGTCCGGCATGCCGGTGCGCCTCTTGCCGCGCCGGGAGGATGCGCAATGAATCCTGGGCTTTGGTGCATTCGCAACAATCGGACGGCGATAGTGGCTTTTCTGTTCATTGCCATGGCCGGCGGGCATGCTTTTCGTTCCATTCCGCGCCTCGAGGATCCGGAGTTTACGATCCGGGTTGCGGTGGTTACCAGCTTTTTGCCGGGCGCCGCGCCGCAGAAAGTGGAGGAGTTGATCACCGACAAGCTCGAAAAGAAAATCCAGGAAATGGCCGAGGTCAAGGCGCTTGTTTCGCAGTCCATGACCGGGCTTTCGGTGATTGAAGTTGAGGTGCATGCGCATTACCGCGAGATGCAGCCGATCTGGAGCAAGCTGCGCAACAAAATAGAAGATATCCGGCCTTTTTTGCCGGAAGGCGCCGTTGGCCCGTTTGTTAACGATGAATTTGGCGATGTATTTCCGGTTGTGCTGGCGCTGACAGGGGATGGCTTCAGTTTTCGCGAATTGAAAGATGCCGCAGATATGATTCGCGACCGGCTGCTGACCGTCGAACACATGGCCAAAGTCAGTATTTTCGGGGTGCAGGAGGAGCGGATTTTTGTCGAATTTTCCAACGCGCGCCTGGCGGAATTCGGGGTTTCGCCTTATCAGGTGGCGGATTTGCTCAAGTCCCAGAATGTCCTGCAGTCCGGCGGCAGCGCTCTGCTCGGTCCGGAACGCGTTACGATCGAGGCGACGGGCGAATTTCAAACGCTTGCTCAGATTCGCAAGGTGTCTTTGCGATTGCCCGGTCGCGATACGAGCATTGCGCTGGGCGATATTGCCGAAGTGCGCCGCGAGTTTGTTGATCCGCCCGGCGTGTTGACGCGATTCAACGGCAAGGATTGTCTGATGCTTGCCGCCGGCATGTCCGGCGCGGGCAAGGTAACCGAATTCGGCGAGGCCATCAAGGCGGAGATCGAGCGTATGCGCGCCGATCTGGCGGTGGGTTTGGATTGTGATGTTTTTATTTTTCAGCCGAAATTTGTCGAACGCGCCATTAACGATTTTACCGGCAACCTGCAGCAGGCTTTTCTTTTTGTCGTGATTGTGATGCTGCTTTTTTGCGGGTGGCGCACAGGCTTGATTGTCGGCGCGCTTGTGCCGTTGGCCATGTTGCTTTGTCTGACGGTGATGCCTGTTTTCGGAATCAAACTGCATAGCGTTTCGATTGCGTCGTTGATCATTGCGCTTGGCATGTTGGTGGATAACGGCATTGTGATGAGCGAGAACATCCTGGTCCGGCTCGGGCGCGGCGAGGAACGCGCCCAGGCTTGCGGCGCAGCGGCGCGCGAATTATGGCTGCCGCTTCTGACTTCCTCCTTGACGACCATTGCCGCATTTTTGCCGATTGCGCTGGCCAAATCCGATGTGGGCGAGTATTGCCGGTCGCTTTTCCAGGTGGTTTCGCTGACCTTGCTGGCTTCCTGGCTGTTGTCGTTGACGTTTACGCCGATGGTATGTTATTACTTTCTCAAGGCTTCCCCGCAGCGGCAGTCGTTTAAAGGCCGGTTTTATGCCGCATATCGCGTCTTGTTGATTGGGGCGTTGCGTCGGCCGGTTGTTTTTCTGACGGCGCTGGCAATGCTCCTTGGCGTTTCCTGCTGGGCTTTTCGTTTTGTGCCGAGCATCTTTTTTCCGCCCAACGAGCGCGAAATGCTGTTGATAGACTTCTGGCAGCCCTATGGCACGGATATCAGTGTTACTGCGCAGCGGTCGGCGCTGCTTGAAAAATTTTTACTGTCCGATACCAATGTGGCTTCTGTGGGCGTCTTTGTGGGGGAAGGCGGTCCGCGCTGGTATCTGGCGCTGAATATTGAACAGGAAAATCCGAATTACGCCAATATCATTATTAACCTGCATGCTTTGGGCGGAGTCAATGTTTTGGCGCAGCGCTTGCAGGAACATCTGGCGGAACATTTTCCGGATTGCCGTTATACGGTTAAAAAGCTGGAAACCGGTCCGCCGGTTGGCGCGCCGATCCAATTGCGCCTTACGGGGAGCGATACGGCTGTGCTCTATCAGTTGCGCGACCGTTTGGCCGGGGTGCTGGCCGGTGTTGCCGGCGTGGTTAATGTTCGTGATAACTGGGGGGAATGGACCAAAAAACTGGTTGTGGATGTCAACCAGGAACAGGCGAAGCAGGCGGGTTTTTCGAGTCAGGATATTGCGCTTTCATTGCAGGCTCAGATTTCCGGGCTGACGGCCACGGAATATCGCGAAGGCCGCGAAGTGATTCCGATCATACTGCGTTCGCAGGAAACCTATCGCGGCGATTTGGGCCGGATTGAGAGTTTGAATGTTTATTCTTATGCCACGCAAAAAAGTGCGCCGCTTTTGCAGTTGGCGCGCGCCAGGCTGGAATGGCAGACGAGCAACATCAGGCGCCGCAATGCCTTGCGCACGATGACGGTCATGGCCGATATGCGCGACAGATTTGCTTCAGACGCGCTGGCGGAGATTGTGCCGAAAGTGCAGGCCTTGACAGCTTCCGCGGACTGGCCGGCCGGTTATGCCGTCGCGTATGCCGGCGAAGATGCCGAGAGCGCCCAGGCCCAAGCGTCTATTATGGATGCGTTTCCGCTGGCGGCGGGCTTGTTGATCCTGATTCTGATTGCCCAGTTTAATTCCATTCGCCGACCGCTCATAATTCTTTTGACTATTCCGCCCATGCTGATCGGCGTGGTGCCGGGATTGCTGCTGACCAACGCGCCTTTTGGGTTCATGGCGTTTCTGGGATTGATCAGTTTGATGGGGATCATTGTCAACAATGCGATTGTTTTGATTGATCGCATGGAAATTGAGCGCGCGCAGGGGTGTTCGGTGGAGGATGCTATTATACTTGCGGCGCATAAACGTTTGCGTCCGATTCTGGCGACAGCGACGACGACGGTTGTTGGCCTTGTTCCGCTGGCTTTGCAGGGCGGCGAGATGTGGCGGCCGATGGCCAATACGATTATTTTCGGCCTTGTTTTTGCCACAATTCTCACGCTCGGTCAGTGCCCGGTGCTTTATGCCGTGTTTTTCCGCGCTTCGTTCAAAAACTATCGCTGGAATCCGGATGTCCTGCAAAAAAGCTCCGGAGAATGATTCTTTTTGACCCCAACCCGACAGAGCCGGAACCGCGTCTCCAATATTGAATTTTCTGGAGGGCCGGGTTACACCCCGGCCTTTTCCCTGAATCCGTGATTTTCCGGAAAAAGAAGCACCACTGCCTCACGGCGGCGGCTACATTATCGTCATGCCGGCAAAAGGATGGTATCAAAAAATATTAAGTCTGAATTTTTATCAAACAGCAGGCTTAATGGCGCCAAGGTAATAAAAACCAGATTCATTGATCAAGCGCTCAACCTGTAACCCGGCGTTAAGCACAAGTTTGCGCATGGCGCGCTCAGACGGCAAACGGTCATGCCGTACCGCCATGTGTTTGCGGTGGTGGTTGTTGATGGCTTCCGCTGAGTCAAAATGTGCTATTGCCAGGCGACCGCCGCGTCTGATGATTGCGCTGATTGCCGCCAAAGCTTCCTGCTTGCGGTCAAAATGCGGGAAACAGGAAAAGCAAACGGCCACATCGCAACTTTCAGCCGGCAACCGCAGCTCGGCCACATCGCCAACAATAAACCTTATGCGCCGGTCGCGGTGGCGCCGCCGATTGGCCGCAATCATTTTCGGCGCATAATCAACTTCAAAAATCCGGCCATGCGCGCCAATGCCGTCGAGAAGATACGGCACCAGCACGCCGCTCCCGCAGCCGAGATCAAGAACGCGATCATTTTCCACAAGCGCCAGGAGTTTGATCAAGCGCCGGAACTGTTCGGCAAAACGCGTGTAAGCGCCTGTTTGCGGGTCCTTGTACCACATTTCCATCCAATGCTCGGCATGTTCATCAAAAAAGGAGCGCCGCGCCAAGCCCGGCTTGGCAGGATCAGCAATTTTGCGCATGATTAATACCCTTGTAATTTTACGGAGGCGGCATCAACAACCGGCCTTTTATTCTGCTGTTTCTGTGCGCAAAGTCAATCAGCAAGGGCGATATTTTGTTTTTTTTTTTGACTAATGCCTTTTTTTAATCTATACTTCCAATATTGGAAACAAAATAAATGGAAAGGCATTCATGTCCGCCAAAAGCTCCACCAAAAGCAAATATCGTCGTGTTCTGCTGAAACTGAGCGGCGAAGTTATGCAAAACCGCCAAACCAGATTAAGCATTGATCCGGAACGGATTGCAACTCTGGCTGCGCGCATCAAAAAGGCCCGCGCCATGGGTGTGCAAATCGCCGTGGTCATAGGCGGCGGGAACATTTACCGAGGCGGCAGCGGTCAGGCGCATGGTATTGACCGCAATACCGGCGACTACATGGGTATGCTGGCCACCATCATTAACGCGCTGGCGCTTCAGGATGCGCTGGAAAAGAACGGTGTGGCAACAAGAGTTATGACGGCCATCGAAATGAAACAGATTGCCGAACCTTTCATTCGCCGCCGCGCCATTCGTCATTTGGAAAAAGGGCGTGTTGTAATCTTCGGCGGCGGCACGGGGAACCCGTATTTCACAACCGACAGCGCTGCCGCACTGCGCGCCAATGAAATCGGCGCGGAGGCTGTGCTTAAAGCCACCAAGGTTGACGGCATTTACACGGATGACCCCCTCAAAAACGCCGATGCGCGGCGTTACAAGACAATTTCATTCAGTCAGGCGCTGAAAGATTCCCTGAAAATCATGGACTCTGCCGCCTTCTCGCTCTGCATGGAAAACAACATTCCCATCATTGTTTTTGACTTTTTCAAACCCGGCAATATTGAACGTGTGCTGGCCGGACAAAAAATCGGCACGCTTGTTACAAACACCTGACCTGGAGCAACACCGATGGAATCAATGGATGATGTTTTATTGGAATCGGAAGATAAAATGGCCAAGTCCGCCGATTTTCTGCGCCAGCAATTTGCCGGATTGCGCACGGGCAAGGCGTCTTCCGGCATGGTGGAAAACATCATGGTCATGTATTACGGCACACAGGTGCGTCTGCGCGAAATGGCCAACATTGCGACGCCTGAGCCGCGCCTGATCACCATCAACGCCTATGATCCCACCGCCTTGCCGGCGATCGAGAAGGCCATTTTGGCCGCCAATTTGGGCGTTACTCCGCTCAATGACGGACGCATGATCCGCGTTCCCATTCCGGAACTCAGCGAGGAACGCCGCCGCGAGCTGTCAAAAGTGGCCAAGCAAATGACGGAAAAAGCGCGCGTAGCCGTCCGTAATATCCGTCAGGAATCCAACGAGCAGGTCAAAATCCTTTTGAAAGCCGGTAAAATCACCGAGGACGAGAAGGACCATGCCCTCAAGGAAGTGCAGCGGTTTACCGATGATCATATCAAAAAAATGGATCAAGCCCTGGCTGCCAAGGAAAAGGAAATGATGACTTTCTAAACCGGCGCAACAAGGAAAAAGTTATGCCTGACAATCAATTTCAGAATCATCAAGAGCCTGCCGCCTCGGATAACGATCAGGTCAAAAAACAGACGGCGCGTATTTCCCTTGAAAATACACGCCCGCCGAAAGTGCAGTTGAATCTTAAACCGGCTACCGGCCCAGTGCCGGGGATTCCGACGCATGCCGGGCCGATTCCCCAGACCATCCGGCTCAAACGCCCGCCGACTTCGCCCATTCCGATCAAACCGGCAGGTCTTTCGCTTAAAACTGAAGAACCATTTTCACAAGGCGCGCCCACCACAGCCCGCCCGACTGCGCCGGAAACAGTCAAGCGCCAGACATCTCGCGTTATGCTTGATGAAACCAGTGAGCAAAAACTGGATTTTGATGAACGCAAAATGACCGGCCCTGCGCCGGGGATTCCGACGCATGCCGGGCCGATTCCCCAGACCATCCGGCTCAAACGCCCGCCAACTTCACAGCTTGCCGGGGTTGTTTCCCCGTCTGGCGCTCCGATTACAGTCAAAAAAGTTATCGGCAAAGCCGGAACGCAACCGATAAGCGAGGCGCCAACAATTGCGAAAAAAATTGCGCCGCCACCGCCGACTTTTGTTACATCAAGAATTATTATTGATGAAGCCGCTCCGCCAGAAACCAAACAGACGCCCGCGCCGATCTTACCGAAAGAACCGCCGGCGCAACCAAGAACAATCCGGCTGAAACGTCCATCCAGTCTTGACGAAGCCGATGCGAGCCCGCAGCCGGAGCAGACGCCGGACGCACTGCAGGCGGCCAAAAAATCCGAAACCGCCAAAATCGAGCTGCCGGCCGAAGACGCTTCTCAGACCCCGATCACGCAGCGCAAGACAATCAAAATCAGGCGCACAGAACGCAATGTGGCGCCGCGTACTGTTGCTATTTCCCGACCCGGATTGGCCGCGCAGAAAACAATTACGCCCAGCGCGCCCATGCCGGCGCAACCGCTTGCGCCGGAATCCGCGCCGGTAGCCGAGTTAGGCATGTCTTTCTCAATCACAGCGGTGGCGGCGGTTTTATGCATTGCCGCCCTTGTTTATATAATGACGGCGGAATATTTTGGCATCAAGCTTCCTCTGCCATCTTCGATGGCAATGTATTAAATAAAGAACGACCTATAACAGGAGATATTAATCATGGCAGAAAGTAAAGTTGTGCATGTTTCCGCAGCAAACTGGGATGCCGAAGTGGTCCAATCAACCATTCCGGTGCTGGTGGATTTCTGGGCCGAATGGTGCGGTCCATGCCGAATGATTGCGCCAATCCTCGATGAGCTGTCCGGCTCCCTGCATGGCAAAATCAAGATTGCCAAAGTCAACATTGACCAGGACCAGGAACTGGCCGCCAAATTCCAGATCCGCTCCATTCCAACGCTTTTGGTTATGAAGGGCGGTGTTGTGCAGGAACAAATGGTTGGCGCTTTGCGCAAGATTGACCTGCAGGCCAAATTGGACGCTTATCTGTAATGAAAATCTTAGTCATTAATGCCGGCAGCTCATCCGTCAAGTTTACGCTTTACGAAAGCACAAACGAAAAAATGCTCGCAAAAGGGTTGATTGAGCGCATCAACTCTCCGCACGCTTCCTTGAAATACTGCAACCTGCACGGGCGCAAAACAACGCGTGAAATTTCGGCCAATTCCTATGAAGCGGCCATATCGGAAGCCTGTCTGGAATTGATGGACAAGGAAATTGGCGTCATCAATAATCTTACCGAGATTTCCGGAATCGGCCATCGCGTTGTGCACGGCGGAGCGACAATCAGCAGTTCGGTTAAAATCACGCCGACCACCAAGCAAATCATTCTCGACTGCTATGCGCTGGCGCCGTTGCATAACCCGCCCAACTATGAGGGTATCGAAGCCTGCGAGCATCTTTTTCCCAATATCCCGATGGTTGCCGTGTTTGACACGGCTTTCCATCAAAGCATGCCCAAGGAAGCTTTTACTTATGCCATTCCAGCGGAGCTTGCTCAAAAACATCAGATCCGGCGTTACGGCTTTCACGGCACATCGCATCATTACGTCTCGCTGATGGCCGCCGGCATCCTCGAACGCGAGTTTGATGAGGTCAAACTCATCACGGCCCATCTGGGTAACGGCTGCAGTATTACGGCTGTTAATCGCGGTAAAGTTATGGATACGAGCATGGGCTTCACGCCGCTGGAAGGGCTTGTCATGGGCACACGTTGTGGCGACCTGGATCCGGCGGTGGTTTTCTTTCTGCGCCGGCTTGGTTACAGTTTGGATGAGGTTGATAATCTGCTCAACAAAAAGAGCGGGCTATCCGGAATCTGCGGCAGCAACGATATGCGCGACATTCTCAAGCTGATTGAAAACGGATCTCAAGCAGCCCAACTGGCGCTGGATGTCTTTATCCACCGGCTGGTGAAATATATCGGCGCCTATGCCGCTTTACTGAACGGATTCGACGCCCTTGTCTTTACTGCGGGCGTCGGCGAAAATGTGCCGCTTATCAGAGCGCGGGTTTGCGAAAAGCTGGATTACCTCGGTATTGCAATTGACCAGATTAAGAACAAGGCTGCCGCGACAATTATTTCCCGCCCGGGCGCCGGTCCGGCCGTGCTGGTGATCCCAACCAATGAAGAACTTATGATTGCGAGGGAAACAGCGCGAATTTTGATGTCATGAAGTCTCTGTACGACGTTATCGTGGTTGGCGGCGGAACAGCCGGTGTGATTGCCGCCCTGCAGGCCGGCCGCGCCGGCGCGCGCACGCTGTTGATTGAAAAAAACGGTATGCTCGGCGGCGCCATGGTAACAGCGGCTATTCCGCATCCGGCCTGTTTTTTTGCGCATGAAAAACAGATCATTGCCGGGCTTGGCTGGGAACTCTGTCTCCGTGCCGGCCGGGAAACCGGCGCGCCGCCGCCCAGCGCCCAGGCGCCAAAGGTTGTTGTCAATTCGGCCATATTTGCTGCTGTCGCCGACGAGCAGTTGCTGGCGGCCGGCGTGGAAATTCTGTTGCACACCATGCCGGCTGCCGCGCGTTTTGAGGAAAATATCTGGAAATTAACCGTTTGCGTCAAGACCGGGCTGCGTGAACTGCGCGCCAAAAACCTAATTGACTGTACCGGCGATGCCAATATGGTTGAGCTGGCCGGGCTGCCGGTCAGGCGCAATGCTGATTTGCAGTCTGCGACACTGGTGTTCAGGCTCAGCGGGTATGACGCCCAGACCCTGAATTACGATGCCATCCAAAAAGCTTTTGAAAATGAGGTCGAGGCCGGACACTTGAAGCATGCCGATGCCGGCTGGAGCCGCGGCAAAATCAAGTTTGTGCTTTGCAATTACGGCGGCAACAAGATTCATGTCGCCGGCGTTGATGCCAGCACAAGCGTCGGCAAGACACAGGCGGAACTGGAAGCGCGTCGGGTGATGCTGCGGCTCCTGCGCTTTTTTCGCAAGCAACGCGGATTGGAAACCCTGACTATTGACTATTGCGCCGCCGAATGCGGCATACGCGAAACCGTTACTATCATTGGCAAACAAACTGTTGCTATTGCCGATTATGCCGGCGGCCGGTTCTGGAACGACGCCGTTTGCTATTCATATTATTGCGTGGATATCCATCGCGCCGATCACTGCGAAACGCGCAAGCTGCCGGATAATGTGTGGCCAACCATTCCGCTCCGTGCCCTGCTGCCCAAAGACAGTCGGCACATCATTGTTGCCGGGCGTTGCGCTGCCGGCGATCAGGAGGCCAATTCCGCTTATCGTGTGCAAGCCAGTTGTATGGCCATGGGCCAGGCCGCCGGCGCCGCTGCAGCCCTGGCGGCGCAATTGGACAAGGATTTTGAGGAAATTCCGCTCGCCAATCTTTATGCCTTGTTACGCCGGCATGCTGCTATTTTGCCCGGCGACATCAAATAACCAAAAAAACAAAAGGAATCCGGCATGTCAAACCAAACTATTCTCGCTCGTATTCGCCTGACCGCCCGAAAACTCAACCGCCCAATCTGTCTGACCGAAAGCGATGACGTTCGCAACCTGCAGGCTGCGGCCAAACTGGCGCAAACCGGCTATGCCAAACCGATCCTGGTCGGCGACTCGGACGCCATCGCCAAACTGGCAAGCGCAAACAATATCGCGCTTGACGGAGTTGAAATCGCCGATCTGCTCAAGCACCCAAAGCTCGCAAACTATATTGCCAAACTGGTGGAATTACGCCGAAACAAAGGGCTGACTGAGCCGCAGGCGCGTGAATGGATCAAGGATACCTGCGTTTTTGCGGCCGCGATGGTCTGTGCCGGCGACGCGCACGGCTATGTGTCCGGCGGCGGCAATCCGAAGGGTTACAACCACAATACGGCCGACAAGACGCGCCCGGCCCTGCAGCTTTTTAAAACCGTGCCGGGCATCAAAATCGCGTCATCTTATTTCATTATGCAGCTCAATGACCAGCGCTGGGGTTATAACGGCGCTTTGCTTTACGCGGATTGCGGCTTAAACATCAACCCCAATGCCGAGCAACTGGCCGAAATAGCGGTCTCAACCGCGCGCAGCTATCGCGCCTTGACCGGCGGCGACGAACCGCGCGTTGGGATGATCTGCTGCTCGACCAAAGGCTCCGCGCAAGACCCCATTATTGACAAGGTCATTGAAGCCACAGCCAGAGCTCGCCAAATCGCGCCAGACATGAAGATTGATGGTGAATTCCAGTTCGATACCGCCGTTATCCCGGAAATAGCCGCCAAAAAGGCGCCGCAATCCGAAATTGCCGGACGTTGTAATGTGCTGATTTTCCCCGATCTGAATTGCGGCAACACCATTTATAAAGCCACTGAACGTCTTGCCGGCGCAACGGCAATCGGCCCCCTTTTACAGGGCTTGCGCCGGCCGTTTAACGACGTTTCGCGCGGTTGTTCCGCCGATGATATTGTGGATTGCGCCGCTGTCGCCGCCGTTCAGGAATGGACGGAATAAAGAACATCAGCCTTTGATGCATCCGAGGGAAAGTTGGCGTGGTCATTGTCGCGCTCGAAACAGTCCGTTGGCTGCCCTTTGCCCTGATTTGTGAAAATTAAAAATTCATTTCCCGCGTTATCGGTTCCGGACGGCTGTCGTTCTTACCGGCTGGGTGTTACTTCCTATGTCTATCCGGCGGATATTTTGCCGAATGTGGAGGCGCTGGCGCCGGTGATTGACGATGTTGAGTTGGTGCTGTTTGAATCGCGTCCCCGCAACACGGAACGTCTGGCCGAAGATGTTTTATCCAATCTTCCCGATGGAGCAATGGTGGCGCGTTTGGGTGAATTGGCGCGCCGGCATGCGCTGAGCTATACCGTGCATTTCCCGATTGATATGCGTTTGGGCGCGGAGCATCCCGCTGAGCGAAAGGCCATGCTTGGGCAGATTCTGGGCATTGTCGAAAACACGCGCAGTCTGGCGCCGTTTGGTTATATTCTGCATTTGGAGGGCGTTTATCGCGCCGATCCTCCGGAACGTGTGCGCGCCTGGCGCCGGGATTTGGCCGGACAGCTTCCGCAAATTATCCGCGCCGTCGGCGACGCCAAATTATTGTGTGTGGAGAATCTTGATTATCCGTTTGAATGGTGCGATCCGTTGCTTGATGATTTCGGGCTTGGCGTTTGTGTGGATTTAGGGCATCTTTGGCGTTATGGCGCGGATGTTGGCGGACACTTGCAGCGTTATCGTTCACGCGCGCGTGTGATGCATCTGCATGGGGAATCTTGCGGCCGGGATCATTTGCCGTTGACGATGCTCATTCCGTCGCGCTTGCGCGAAATGCGGCAGGCGCTACAGGGATTCGCCGGAGTGGTTACACTGGAGTTGTTCGAGTATGAGGCTGTGCGTGATTCGCTGGCGATTTTGGCGGCGCAAGGAGTTTGATTGATGGCGCGGGGATATGCGGCATAATTCCGGCTGAATACTGCTTTCAAAAGCTGACTTTTGAAAGCGAATCAATGATCAAATTTTATGAAATTTAATGTAAATTGCATGACGGATTCAGGGGAAAATAAAAACGCGGCAAGCCATGGCGCAATGCGTATGTTGGTGTTGGGCGGCGCACGCAGCGGGAAAAGCGGCTTTGCCCATGGCCTGGCGCGGAGTCGCTGGAAAAAACCGCTTTATGTTGCCACGGCGGAGGCGCTTGATCCGGAGATGGTTGCGCGGATTCGGCGGCATCGCGCCGAGCGCGCGCGTTGCTGGCGTTGCGCGGAGGAACCCCTTGAAATTGCGCGCTTGATTGAAGATGGTCGCAGTGGGGCGGACGGTATGCTCGTGGAATGCGTTACGCTCTGGCTGAGCAATGTGCTGCTGAAAGAGGGGCGCGGCGCAGTGCGGCGGCGCAGCGCCGTATTACTGCGCGCCTTGCGCCGCGCTCGGTGTGATGTTATTCTGGTGGCCAACGAGGTCGGCATGGGGCTTGTGCCGGAAAATAAATTGGGCCGCATCTTTCGTGATCTGGCGGGGCGGCTTAATCAGGAACTGGCGGCGGTGGCTGATATTGTGGTTTTGGTTGTGGCCGGCCAGCCGCTTGTCATCAAGGGCATGGATGAATATCGAGTTATATCGGCAAACAATTGCCGCCGTTAAGCCGGTGGAATCTTCTGCGCTTGCGGCCGCTTATGGCCGGCTGGATATGCTGACCAAGCCGCGCCGCAGTCTCGGTTATCTTGAAGACGTGGCGGCGCGGCTGGCGGCCATATTGGGCGGATCAAAACCTTCCATCAGCAACAGGCGCGTGTTTGTGTTTGTCGGGGATCACAAGGTTGTTGCGGAAGGGGTCAGCGCTTATCCGGCTGCGGTGACGGGTTTGATGGTTAAAAATTTTCTGGCGGGCGGCGCGGCGATCAATGTGCTTGCGCGGCGCGCCGGCGCGGATTTGGAAATTATTGACATCGGTATGGCGGAGGATTTGGGCGCTCGGACGGGATTGTTGCGCCTGAACGTCAAGCGCGGCGCAGACAATATCGCCCGTGGTCCGGCCATGTCCGTGGCTGAGGCGCTCCGCGCCGTGTCGGTTGGTATTGAACGCGCACAACTGGCGGCCGGGCAGGGCGTGGCTTTGATGGCAACGGGTGAAATGGGCATAGGCAATACAACGCCGGCGGCGGCTTTGTTGGCGGCGCTGCTGGCATTGCCGGCGCGTGAATTGGTTGGGCCGGGTACGGGTCTTGACGCAGCCGGACGGCAGCGGAAGCTTCTTGCCGTTGAGCGCGCGCTTGAGGTCAATCGCGCGCTTTGCGCGGGGCCTTTGGAAACTTTGGCGGCTTTGGGCGGCTTGGAAATCGCGGGTCTCTGCGGGCTTTGTCTTGGCGCGGCGGCTTGCGCCCGGCCGGTGGTTGTTGATGGATTTATTTCCAGCGCCGGCGCTTTGGTTGCCATGCGTTTGTGTCCGGCGGCCAAGGATTATCTTTTCTTTTCGCATCAGAGCGCTGAGCCGGGGCATCGCCGGTTTTTTGAACGGGAGGCTTTACGACCCCTGCTTGATCTCAATCTGCGGCTGGGCGAGGGCACGGGCGCGGCATTGGCCATGCAATTGCTCGATGGCGCTTTGGCTGTTTATAACGAAATGGCCACTTTTGCGGAAGTCGGCATCAAGCCGGCGGATTCAGGGGTATTTAATTAAAATTTCATCACGGATTCAAAAATCATGTTAAATGGCTTTCAGACAGCATTAAGGACATTGACGATCCTGCCTGTTGCGGGCAGCGGCGCGCCGCGCTTTGGCACGGCGTTGTTTTTTTTCCCGCTTGTCGGGGCGTTGATCGGCGGATTGGTCGGTCTGACCGTTTATGCATTGGGCGGGTTGCTGCATTGGCCGCTTGGCGCCGGTGTGGCCGGAATTGTGGTTTCCGTCTGGCTTACTCGTGGCTTGCATCTTGACGGATTGGGCGATGTTGCCGATGCTTATTTCGGCGGTGTTACACTTGAGCGGCGGCTGGCAATTATGAAAGATCCGCATATTGGCGCCTTTGGCGCCGCGGCCATTTGCCTGGCGCTGGCGGTTAAAGCGGTTGCCTTGGCGCGCCTGGCCTCCGGCGGACTTTGGTTTTGGATTCCGGCGCCTTTTTTGTGCGCGCGGGCAGTTTTGGTTTTGCTGGCGGCAACTTTGCCTTATGCGCGGAAGGAAGGCGGCAAGGCGCGGGAATTTATTGCGCAGGCAGGCATGCGGCATGCGGTTGCGGCTGTGATCATGGCGCTGGTGTTGCCGGTATTATTGGCGGGCATAAGCGCGCTGGTTGTGGCGGCGCCGGCTTTTGGGCTGGCCTGGCTTTTGCGTTTTTGGATGCGGCGCGAATTTGGCGGGGTAACCGGCGATTTGCTCGGTTGCGCCAACGAAGTTGTTGAATGTTTGCTGTTGTTCGGGCTGGCCGCGTTTGCGCCTTGTCTGTCCTGGCCATAACAATCTGTGATGGATTTTAATTCAACCCTGCGCGTGAGGTCATTATGCCGCATCGGAAGCATTTGCAGTAGTTGCTACGGCGGCATGCTTCGCGCCTCCTGCTTGCGCGCAGTGCGCAGGCAAGTGCAGCTGCGGCATCCTGGCCTCATCACGGAACAAATTTGTGGGCGGCTGGTTAAACGCCGTTTTGTTTGAAAAGCGAATCTTCAACAAGCCCGCAGAAAATATGGGCGATCAGGATATGCGCCTCCTGGATCCGCGGCGTCTCGCGCGTCGGGACTTTGATGCAGTAGTCGCATAGCTCCGCCATTTGCGCGCCGTCTTGCCCGGTCAACCCCGCGCAAATAATCTTTTTTTTCCGGCATGCCTCAAGCGCCCTGATAATGTTGCTTGATTTGCCGGAGGTGGAAATACCGATAAACATGTCTCCGGCAGCGCCCAGCGCCTCGATCTGCCGCGCAAACAAAAGGTCAAACCCGGCATCATTGCCGATGGCCGTCATGACGGATGTGTCTGTGGCGAGCGATATGGCCGGCAGCGCGGGACGGTCGAACATAAAACGATTGACAAGTTCGCCGGCAATATGTTGCGCGTCCGCCGCACTGCCGCCGTTGCCGGCAATGAGCAATTTGTGTCCGCTGCGATAAACCGCAACTGCAGCTTCGGCGATTTGCGCGATACCGTCGAGCAGCGTTTGATCGGCCAATAACGCTTTTTGAATATTAAGGGCGTTTTGGATCTGATCGGCAATAGTTTTTGTGGCCTTCATCCGAAAAACAATAGCAACAGCGGCAAAATGTTGCAATCTTTTTGAAAAGATTTTTATTGTCTGTAATGCATGGGGGCACTCATCAAAGGCTCGATGTCAATAGCCATCATGCCCCCTTTTCGCACTGAACGCGGATTGTTTTTCTTTGATAGCGTTTTGCGCGCATGTTGAACGGAAGCCGTGGGGTCTTATAATAAAGAATAGCGATTTACGCGCGCGGCTGGAACATAAAGCGTGAGTGTTGCTGGGGTGGTGGCGGGAATTATTCAGGCTTAAAGCCGATTTGTTTGCGGTGCGGTTCGGACGGGTTCATCAGTTGGCGGACAGCATCGAAGACAACCTTGAAGTGTTTATCATACTTGTTTTCCAAGGTAATTGCCGAAGCCATTCATTCAGAAACATCAATGCGGGTGGATTGGATCAGAGATGAGCTGAAGATGGGCGCCCGCGCGTATTGTAGCCAATTGACAGGATACCATAAAAGTCGTATAGAAAACTCTCTGGAACTGCGGGTGAAAAAGGGTGAACTGCTTAAGAATGATAAAACTACTGACTGACCCCGAGTGTACTGACCCCGAGTGTAACGATTGCTGTGCTGGCCAAAAGAGGAAGAGGCTGGGGTGTAACCCAGCCCTCCAAGGGAATTGGTTTGCATCATTGGAGGGCGCGCCATTCGAATCGCTCCACGTTTGCCGTTCCACGATAGGACGTTCTTCCCTGCGTTCGGCGCAGAAATTTATTGGTAACGGCGCAAACCGGCTATTCTGCGCTGGATGGCGTTTCTTCGGCGGGCTTGGCCGGTTCCTTTGCCTGCTCCTGCTCGGTCGCTGGTTTTTTTGCGGTGGCTTCGGATAATCCAGCCTCAATTTTTTCCGCTACAACCCGAAAACCTACGGTTGTGGATTTATAATCAGGCGAGTAACTGTTGCGATAGGCTATTTCCAGCAACATCGGCATGGCGTCGGCCCAGGATGCGCCTTTAATAACGCGTGTTTTTCCGCCATCATCAGGATCGGAACACCATTCCCAGACATTGCCGCCCACGCCAAAAAGACCCCACGGATTCATGCCGCTTTTCTGAACCGGACAGGAAGCACAATAGCCGTCATTCGGTTCGGTTTTATGCCCTACCTCCGGATTTTCGCGTCCGTAATAATTATGGCTGCGCGGTATCCGTCCATCGCCCCACGGATAAGCAACCGCCCTGCCGCAAGCCGCGTATGTTTCCCATTCTTTCTCGGTTGGCAGACGGAAACGCCATTGCATGCCGCCGAATTCCTTTGTCAGCCATTCGCAGAATTTATTGGCATCCTTCCAGGAGACATTGACCGCCGGCTGGTCATCCTGATTCAGGTCAAAGTTTTTGTGCTTGCCGCTGTTGTGATCTGGTTTAAAAGAGCGGTATTGTCTGTTGCTGACCTCGTATTTGCCCACATGCAGTTTCAAGGCTGGTACGGCGACAAAGCGCATTTTGATTTTTGGTCCGATATTAAAGGTGATTTCTTCGTTTGTTGAAGAAGATAACCAGCGGCATCCTGAGATTCCAAGGATAAGGCCAAGCATCAGACAAGTGTTGATTGCTTTCAGGTTTTTTTTCGTTTGCATGTTTTTTCTCCGGTTACTGCGATTGGCGGAAGAAAGATGCGCGATTTTCATGGTATTTCAGGTTTCCTGAATCTGA
>CAZMFH010000023.1:0-19460 GCA_964565485.1 uncultured Verrucomicrobiota bacterium
GATTCCTCGTTTTACACCAAGCGGATGTTTGACACGTTGTCTGATTTGGGGCGCGAGATCAAGCGCTTTGCGCCGGCGGTTTTGTCGGGAGAGTTCTATCCGGCGGTGCGTTATACGCCGGTGGCCTTGGATATTGAGCGCAGTATCTACCCGGATGTGCAGGCGACGCTTTTTGGCAATCCGGCCGGCGGATATATTTTGCTGGCGGCCAATTCGGCTTATCATCCGGTGGATGTGAAGTTTATTGTGCCGGGCATCAAGGCAGCGGCAGACGTCAAGCGGCTTTTCGAGGAACGCAGTTTGCCGGCGAATGAACAAGGTTTTGGCGATCAACTGGAGGCGCTTGGTACGCGCGCCTACACGCTTGAACTGATGCAAGATGCGGCCAAGCCGGTGGAATTGGCTTTGGAACAGCAGGCTTATCCGGCGAAAGCGCTGGCCTTAAAGTGGTTCAATCCGGCCGTTGATTTTAATAATAAACGCAATTGCGCGGCCAATCCGTCATTTGAAGATGCCGCCATTGAGGGTGTGCCGGATTATGTGCGGCCGGCGACAGCCGATTTCCAAGTTCAGATGGGGGTATTGGGCAACGGCCTTAATCTTGATCTTACGACCAGCGTTCATGGGAAAAACAGTTTATTGGAAACCATTCCCTTGCCATCGCGCGGTCGGCGCGGTATGACCGGTCTGGCCAGTCTGCCGTATACGGAGAAGCCGTTCAGGGTAACCGTATCGGTTTATGTGAAAGGCTCGGAAAATGTGCAAAGAGGCTATATTCAAATGGCCGGCATACACTTTGACGGCGCTGATCCAAAATGGCCGGATACCGTTGATTTTGCGGTTACAAAGGACTGGCAGAGAGTGATTTTTCGTGGGGAAATTGATTTCAAGCGTGTCAGAGCGGATGCCGGCCGTAAAAGCGGCAATCGTTTTAATGTGATTTATTCGATTGGCCCGGGTAGCAGGACGGCGGGGTTCCATCCCTGGCGCAACATGGATAACCGGCATGCCGTTTTGAATGTGCCTTATGCCAAAGAGCATATGTTGGAAGCAACCGGCATGGCTGAATTCTGGATGGACGCCGTGCAGATTGAGGCTGGCGCAGAGGCAACGGAATTTACAACGGATTGAACGAGGCGGAAGTTAATCGGCTTCGCGAATCATAATCAAAAGCATTTTGAAACGGACGTTTGCCCGGACGGAATGGGGAATTTTGGCCGGCATTATGACCATTTCCCCGGCGCGCGCCCGGACAAGCTTGCCGCCGATCATAAGTTCGGCTTCTCCTTCAAGCACTTTGATGACGGCATCGAAAGGGGCGGTATGTTCGCTCAACCCCTGCCCGGCATCGAAGGCAAAAAGCGTCAGGGTGCCGGCCTTTTTATCAACAAGCGTCTTGCTGACCACAGCGCCGGAGGAATATTCCACAAAATTTTGCAGATCAATGGCGCGCGCTTTTAAGGCGGATTCCGTTTTCATCAAACCTCCCTTGTTAAGATCAGACAAAGCGGCGGCGGACTTGTGTTATTGCAAGAGCCGCTGATGCGCATCCTGGTAGTAACGAATCAATTGTTTCCAATCAAAACTTTCCGCCAATTCCTGGGCATGGAACCGCATGGCAATACGCTCGCGTAGTTCCAGATTCAGAAATCCAGTTAAAATATCGGTTAAATCATTTGCGGATTGATGGAATGAAACATTGCGGCGCTTGACGAAGTACAAACCTTTTTGCCGGCAATCAGGCAGATTGGCAATCGTATAACTGCCGAATCCGGAAAGATCGGAAGTAACCGCCGGGATACCGCGTGCCAGACATTCGAGCGGCGTGTAACCCCATGGTTCATAATAACTCGGAAACAAACCCAGATGACATCCCCGCACGAACTGATCATAATCCATGCTGAACAATGGATTTGTGGTGGCAATAAAATCGGGATGGTAAACAATTTTAACCGGATCATTGGCATGATTGACCAGCTCCGCGCCGCGCAGCTGATTCAAAACCTCATCGTGTTCCTGATCAATCAGGTCATGTGTAACGATGGCCGGTAATTTGGCGCTGCGACAGGCCTGCATGCTCCGGCGCAACCGCAAGCGCCAATAATCATCCATCAGCGCGTTTAAATCGGGCATCTGCCCCATGGCCGCATCTTTAAACAGACGTTCGCCAAACTTGTCTTTGATGGCCATGCAGGTTCGATATAATTCATCGGTCATGGCCTTATTGTTCAAAACTTCCGCAATCATTGAGCGAAAAGGCCGGCGTGAAATGATGAACATAACCACGGTTATATTTTTGCGCGCTTGTTTCAAGCGGTAGTTCAGGCGCGCCAGCGCTTCGAGCGTAAGGTCAAAACCTTTATTGCGGTATTCATAGCGGCCGGAACTGAAAAAATAAAGCGTACGATCAAGATCGAAGCTGTAACTGGGAAAGAAATGGCTCGTCACAAAACGGTGCAGGTGTTCCTTGTAAATTTTGTGCAGGTTTTCCGACTCATGCCGGGCAATAAAGCGTTCGATATTGAGACCGTTCGGCAGGACGGCATCCGGCTTGCGTCCGAGCAAATACGCGCATTCCCCGGCTGTTACGTCGCTGACGGTGGTGAAGACATGCGCGCCGTGCGCGGCGGCGCGTTCGATCAAGACGCGCTCTTCGATATTAAAACGGCGCGCATCATTGCGCCAGTTGGCGAAAGGCAGGTGGTCGTAAAACGCCTGATCGCTCATGGCCAGATAGCGCCCAAGCAGCGTGGCGTGTGTTGTGAAGACAATGCCGGTTGGCAAGTTGTCCCGGCGCATTTCCGGTATGGCCACGGCGCCCATCCACTCGTGGAAATGGGCGATGATCCGCGGCGCGGCATCTTCCTGCAAAAGCGCGAGTGTCCGGAACAGTTCGAGCGTGAGGAAACCAAAAGCCAGCACCTGATTCATTTCCTCGTCGCTGGGATGTGTGGCGATATGATGATGTTCCCAAAGAAAATATTTGAATTCATTCAGCCGGTGCATGACGCTTTGCGTTTCGAGGAGCAGCACCTGCGGGCGGCCGGTTACAAGCCAGTATCCATAATGGACGCCATATCCCCGGCGGCGCAATTCCTGTACGGCCCGGGCATGCAGGCCGCCGGCCTCAGCCGGTTCAAACTCAACGGCGGCGGTGGCTGGATTATAAGGGCCGACGAGGCAATATTGTTGGCCCCAGCGTTCAACCATGGCGGGCGCCTTGGAACGGATAACGGTGTAAATACCGCCTAACTGCTGGCAAACTTCCCAAGCCACTTCAAACAGGAAAGCCGGGGTTGATTCGTTGGCCGTCTGGTTTTTCATGTGCGCGCTTGCATGCTTTCAATTATCGCGCCAGTTGCTTCAATTTGGCGGCAGTGGCGCGGGCCAGCGCCAAATCAGGCAGAACCAAATTCGGCAATCGCGAAAATGGAATCATTTCCGCGGTAAGCGGTCCGGTATATTTTATTTTGCGCAATGCCGCGCGCACAGCCGGCCAGTTGAGATCTCCCTTCAGCAAATTGTCGCCAAACCCATGAATCCCGCCGCCGCAATTCGCGCGGGAAAAATTTTTAATATGCACTGCGGCAATGCGTTGGCCAAGTATCTCAATCCAGTGTTCCGGATATCCGTTGATCAAACAGTTGCCGACATCAAAATAAACGCCGATATATTTGCTTTTGAATTGATCAACAAAGCAGCGCATTGCCATCGGATCGGTTAAAAACCAACCCCAAACGTTTTCAAGGGCAATGCGGACTTTTTGCCGCTCGGCTTCTCGTAAACAAAGCCGCAGCGAATCCGTGGCGTTTTTCCAGACTTGCGCATAGGGTACCACCGGCTTGGAAGGATCCCAGGGCACCGCCACAGCGCCGGGCAGGACCAGGATAATTTTCGCGCCCAGCCATGCCGCCACGCGCAGATATTTTTTGGTAAATTCCACCGCTCTGCGCCGCACGGCGGCAGAGGGCGAAGAGAGGGGGTTATCCCAATACCAGCCGCAGGAAAGCGAGGCAATGCAAATGCCGCGCCGTTGGGCCTCGGCGCGGATGGCGCGGCACTGCGCTTCCGTAACGTCCGGGGCAAGCTCGCCGGCGCCGAAAGCCAGTTCGATTCCGTCCAGTCCCATTTTGACAATCTCATCCATGGCCTCGGCAACAGGAGTTTTGCCTTCGAATCCGCCCAAGGTCCAATAATTCAATTGAAGCTTATTTTTCATAAGGTATCTTTCCCTTTTTTATTTGAACGAAACCGGTCGTCCGAGACGCGCGGAACGCATTTCAGCTTCGATTAACCGCACACTCTCCAGCGCTGATTCGGGCGGTACGACAGATGAATGAGAATTGTTCCGGACACAATCAAGGAAGTGTTTCAATTCATGTTCATAACCGGTGCCGGAAGATGTCTTGACGGTTTGCATCCGGCCTTTGGCGGGATACAAGGTCAGTCCATCCGCGCCGAAATTGAGCGCTGCCTTTTGCATGTGAATCCGGAAAGCCATTGAGAACGGAAAGCCGGCGCAATATTCCCAGGCGCCCTCGGTTTGAATCAGCGGCGCGCCGGGATATTGATAGAAAGTTGTGATATGTTCCAACCCGCCGGCGCCGGTCAAAGCCCGGCTGCTGACTGCGCTGGGACGTCCCAGCAGGTATAAAATAAAATCGGCGTCGTGAATATGCAAGTCCATCGCGCAACCGCCGCTCTTGCCGGCAGCCAGCAACCAGTTTTGCCAGCTCCAGGTTGGCCGCGTACTGACGCGGGTAAAGACGGCGCTTTGCACGCGGCCGTAAGCATTGCTGCGAACCAGTTCGCGCGCTTTGGTATAAGCCGGCCAGAAACGAATACACTGGCCGATCAACAACTGCCTTCGCGCCGCATGGGCGGCGGAAATCATACGCTGTGCATCGGTTGATTTCAAGGCCATCGGTTTTTCGCAAATCACATGCCGTCCGGCCTGAAAAGCGCGTATGGTCCAGGATGCGTGCAGAAAAGTCGGCAGCGTGATGTCCACCACGTCAACGGCCGGATCGCGCAATAATTCGGACGCATCAGCATAAACATTGATGCCCTTGAGATTCTGACGCTTGCCTGCGCCCCCGATATTGCCGAGAATGCCGGACCAATCGCCGGCGCGCTTACGCGCATCAAGATCTGCGATGGCGGCAATTTTGACGCCTTTCATTTTCGAGTATGTGTCAAAATGCATTTTGCCCATGAACCCCAAGCCGATAATGCCAATCCCAATTGTCATGATGCCCTCCTGCCTTTGCTTGTTAACATTTGCTTGCCGACAGAATCCTGCTGCATGCGGACAAGCGCATTTGTGTTATGCCGGAATTCTGACAAGGTTTCGCAAAAGCCGCAAGGAAAATCAGCTGCCACGACGGCGGGCAGTCAGGACTGTGTCATGCTCGGCGGCTCGCCCGGAGGTCTCGCCCCACCAAAGCCACATTTGGCCATAATGATGGGGCAAAGCGTCCCGACCGAGCCGTCTTTTTCGAACATGACACAGCCCTGGGCGGGCAGTTTAAGCCAGGGCGGATGCCAGGCGTGTCATGGCGGAGGTCGGCTGATCAGGCGGCGGCAATTCGACAAGCAGTTCGAGCGAATCAATGGTGATATCGGGCGCATGCGCATGTGATGGCGGCTCCAGCGTCGCGTATGTGCCGTAGCGGCGTCCGATCCTGACGGTAGTTATGCCCATCTGTTTCGGAATCAGAAAATCCGTCAGCGGATTATCACCGACAAAAAGCATCTCGCACAATTCGACGCCGAGCATCAGGGCGACAACCTCAAATGCGTCCGGGCAAGTGTGGTTTGGATCAACCGAGCGCAGCAGGGCATCCGTATGCGTTACATTATCGAGCAAATCGTTGAGTCCCAGGGCGATGATTTTGCGCTCCTGAATGCCGGAGTTGCCGACCGTAACGGCGGCCGTGCAGATGTTTTGCCGGAAAAGCAGCGCAAGCGCCACGCGCGCGTCAGGGTAAAGTTCAATTTGCGGACGATGCGTTCGAAAAACATGCAACACGTTCCGCGCGAAGCTTGCTTCAACATGTTCGAAATGGCGGCATAAAGCGTTGATGATTCCTTTTTCCGGCGCGGTGGGCTCATAAGCATTTACCAAGTCGTTGTGGATATCGGCGCCAAAAACCGTTTGAACATAACGCGCCACGGCGCGGAAGCCGCTCATGGCATATTCGCGTTCTGGATAGAGAGTGTCATCCAGATCAAAGACAACCGC
Organism: uncultured Verrucomicrobiota bacterium; assembly: GCA_964565485.1. Lineage (GTDB taxonomy): Bacteria > Verrucomicrobiota > Kiritimatiellia > JAAZAB01 > JAAZAB01 > CAZMFH01. The sequence goes on from CAZMFH010000023.1 coordinate 6,245, forward strand.
CTTGATCTCCGGCGATTTTTTAAAGGTAGTAGCGTTGAGGATCATATGGCGCTCCTCTTTTTGTCATCCAGGCCATGGTTGCGCGCAAGCCTTCCTCCAATTTTTCAGATGGCGTCCAGCCTGTGCATTGTCTTAAAAATGAAGCATCCGCGCATAACCGGCGCACTTCACTGGCCGAGGGGCGGATGCGGCGTTTATCTGTTTGAATGCGCAGGCGGCGGCCGACAATTTTTTGCGCTATTTCCGCGACTTGGGCGATGGAAAATTCGACGCCAGTCCCGATATTAACGGTTTGTCCGAGCGCCTGGTCGCAAGCGGCCAGCTTTAAAAAACCTTCGGTTGTTTCGGCGACATAATTGAAATCGCGCGTGGTTGAAATATCGCCCAAATTAAGTTCCTCGGCGCCGCCCAGAAGCTGCATCAGCAGCGTCGGGATCACCGCTCTGGCGGACTGCCGCGGCCCAAAAGTGTTAAAAGGCCGGACAATAACCGCCGGCAATTCAAAGGAACGGATATAACTTTCGGTTAATTTTTCCGCGGCAATTTTGGTTGCCGAATAAGGGCTTTGCGCCTGGAGCGGATGCTGTTCGGAGATCGGCACATGCAGCGCCGAGCCATAGACCTCGCTTGTGGAGGTTATCAGAACGCGCCCGGCTTTTTTGCGGCGGCAGGCTTCCAGAATATTGAGTGTGCCGGTGATGTTGGTTTCAACGTAGGAACGCGGCGCAACATAGGAGTATGGGATGCCGATCAGCGCGGCGAGATGGAAGACAAGCTCGCCTTCGCGCACGATATCGAGCATTTGCTCCGCATCACGGATATCGCCGGCAAGCACCTCCACACCGGCGCGTAGCGCCGGATCAATGTCTTCGATCCAGCCAAGCGACCCGCGCGCGTCATAAAAAGTCAGGGCGCGCACATGGACGCCATTCTGCGCCAGCTTCTCAACCAGATGGCTGCCGATGAATCCGCAGGCGCCGGTTACCAGGGCTGTTTGGCCGGATAAGTTGTTCATGGCCGCGCCCCCATTATTGCAGCAGCCATGCTGTGCATTTGTTTCTGATCCGCCGTTTCCAGTTCGGTTTGGGCGGCAGCCAAATCGGCATGTGTGCCGACGTCGCGCCAATATTCGAAAATAGGGAAAGCGCCCACACGTTTGCCGTTTGCAATCAGGAGGCGGATCAGGTCCGGCATATCACAGTAGCGTTCGTCCGGCAGATATTCCAGGCAAGACGGGGCAAGCATATAGATGCCGGCATTGATGAAATGTTGAAAGGATGGTTTTTCGCGTAGCGCGATTACCTGTCCATCGCGAATTTCGGCCACGCCGTAAGGCACCTGTAATTTGTGCTGACGCACACAAACGACCATGGCATAATGATGTTCGCGCTGAAATTGCAGCAGCTTGGCAAAACTCAAGCCGGTCAGCAGGTCGCCGTTCATCACCAGGAAAGGCTTGCGCGGCCGTGGTTGGAGCAGGGAAAGCGCGCCGGCGGTGCCGAGCCGTTTTTTTTCGGTCAAATAATCAACTTTGGTGCCGTACCGGCTGCCATCTCCGATATGTTCGCGAATCTGATGGCCGAGATGGTTGAGCGAAAGCACAATGTTTTCGACGCCTTCCGCATGCAAGCGCGTCAGAATATGATCGAGCAACGGCCGCCCGCCGACCGGAATCAACGGTTTGGGGAGTGCGTCCGTGATCGGCTTCAAGCGTGTGCCGAGTCCGCCGGCCATGACCACGGCGTTGCATTCCGTCAGATCGTCGGCCAGTGTTTCAATGCGTTCGAGGCCGATCGGATGTTGTTTGCCGTCCACCACCGGCAGATGGCGAATGGATTTGTCGCGCATGATGCGGAACATTTCGGCGGCTGGAGCGCCCAACCGGATGGTTGTCGGCGCCGGATTCATAATCTGGGAGACCGGCTGCACAAGGTCAATCCCGGCCAGAATACCGCGGCGAATGTCGCCATCGGTGATTGTGCCGACCAGCGCGCCGTGTTCATTGACAACCAGCACTATTTCAAGGCCGGAAGCATTCATCCGTCGCATGGTTGTCTGAATTGATTCGTTGAGCGGGGCCAGGACGGTTCGGACATCGGCGGCCGGAAGGGCGGCCTTTGGCTTGTTGCCGCGGAGGCGTGTTTTATGTTGGATCACGACCTGATGATCGGCCAGGATGACGCCGGATTTTATCCGGCAATTACTGCCGACGAGCACGTTCAATCCCAGGTGCGCGCCGCGCATCACCGCGCAGCCGGCCAGCAGGCTTGTGCCTTCCGGTAAAAAAACTTCGTCATCGCAAGAACTGGCCGCCGCGCGAAGAACGGGGAATCGGAAGCCGCGCGCCTTAAGTGTTTGGAAGGCGGAAGCGCGGTCAAATGAGCCTGCGTGAATCGGATTGCCGATCACAGCATTACGGACATGGTTGGGAATATCGTTCAGCCAGCCGAGCACCGGAATGTCATCAATAAACTGTCCGTGCAGCATCGGATTTGGGTCAACAATGCCGGTAATGGAGAAGTGCGCTTGTTCGCGGATAACCTGGATCAAGTCGCCGAGCAACGAACCTACGCCGACGATTACCAGCGCCTGCGGCAAGCCCGGCGCATTTGCGCCTGCAGCCGTGTGAACGCGTGCAGCGCCGAACCGATTGCCGGTTGTCCGCCGGTGATCCATGATGGTTTAGGCCTTTTGTTTATTGCCAAGGACGGTTTTGCCCTCGGTGCGTTTCAGGATCGAGACGTATTCCATAAGATGCTCCGCCAGAATGAGCATGATTTCATTCATTGAAGCAAAAATGTCGCCGCCCGCCGGTTTTTTTTGTAATCCGCCGATTCGATGAGGCATATTGTATTCCTTTCCTGATTATCAGACTGTATTGATCACCATTTGCATCATTTCGTTGATTGTTGTCGCCAGCTGGCTTGCGGCAGCGAAAGCGCGTTGAGCGCTCATCATATCGAGCAGTTCCTCGTCGAGACTGACGCCATCAGTGGCCAGCATCGCGCTTTCGAGCGCTTCAAGCGCAATTTGACTCTCATCAGCCAATGCCTCGGCGCCGGCCTGGCGGGCGCCGACAACGGCTGTCATATCTGTAAAATATTGCGTACAGGTGCGACCGTTCAGGGCATCCGGCCCGACCTGGCTCAATTCGGCGATGCGAAGCGCATTGGAACCATCGCCCACGTTCGGTCCGCCGGGCGGGTCGGTGTGCAGCGTTGTGGCGGCCGCCACAAGTTCCGGGTTGCTCAAAAGCGGATTGGCATAATCATAAAGCAGGCCGTTGACCCGGATGTCGCTTGCGGAACTGCCGGTAAAAAATTCGAGGCCGCTGTCGCCATTCAAATCGTAACCGCCCGTGTGCCATTCGTTGAGCCGGCCAATCAACCCGGAAGCCAGCGTATCAAGATTGGAACGCAGGGTGCCGACCATATTCAGGGTTTGGGTGTAACCGCCCAAGGCGCCGCCGGAAACCGTTACCTCCGATCCGTCCAGAGCAAATTGCAGGCTGGGCGAAGTGGCATTGATCGTCAGTTCGTTACATGTCAGGCCGTTGCCGGAAACCAGCACCTCTCCGTCAATTCGGATGGTTTGGTCAACATCCATCGTTATGTTTGCCAGGGCGCTCAGATCGCGGATGAGGATGTTGCGTTGATCGAGCAGATCATTGGCGTTGGTTCGCTGGGCTTGGGCTACGGTGATTTGCTGGTTGAGTTTCTGGATGCGCGTGGCAAGCGAATTGATTTGTTCAATCGTTGTGGGAATTGCGCCGGTGGGCGGTTCGGCGGCGCTTAAAAGATCGGTTGCGTAACCATCCAGATTTGTCGCAAGCGAGTTGAATGCGGAAGTCAGCGTTGCGGAACGTTCCAGGAGGACGCTGCGCATGGCAAGGTCGGTGGGGTTGGTGGCCACGTCCTGCCAGGCGGCCCAGAAATTGTTCAAATGATCCGTAAGCGACACGCCGTCCACCGTGCTGTTGAGCAGAGACTCCACGCCGGAGAGATTGTTTGCCAGCAGTGAGTTGGCCGACATGGAGCTGTTCAGGTTGAGATACTGGCGTTCGCGCGTTTCGTCATAAGCGCGGGTTACCGTCAGAATCTGGACGCCTGTTCCGAGGTCGTAACGGCGCACGGAAAAGATGTTTGATTGGTTGGGCGGTGTTGTGCCCAATACCGCGCGCTGCCGATGGTAGCCGGGGGTATTGATGTTGGCGATATTGTGGCTGATCACCGCCATGCGTTGCTGGTGGGTCAGTATGCCGCTACGGGCAATAATAAGGCAATCGTTGAGTGATCCGGCATGCATGTTTTACCCCTGATATTGAACAAGTATTGGAGAATCCTGCCGATGAACGCGGCCGGTGGCGTCATAATCGCAAACCTGCCGTCCGGCCCTGGCGTTTAAACTTTCCACTGTGCCGCCAACCAGATCCAAAAATGTTTTGGCCATGACCGCATTGCGTTTCATCAAGCTGCGGATACGGACAACGGTTTGGCGGATGGCTTCGTTCAGCGCCTTTGGGTCGGAACGCCAGAGCGTCGAAAATTCTGCCAGCAGACGTTCCTGGCCGGAAACTTCGTGCATGATCTCCTCCTCGTTGCGCGACATCAGCGCATTGCGCATATCAATTGCGCTGTTTTCAATTTCCGCCAGACAGACTTCCAGCGTTCTGGTTGCTTCGGCGGGAGCAGTGGCGTTCATGGCGTTTTCCTTTCCACGGGACCGTTCATGCCGGTTACCTGTTCGTAAATCATTTTGGAGATGCCCATTGATTCGGACTGCGCCATCTGGTTGGCCATTTGTTCAAGCGTGGCCTCCAAAAGCGACGAGGCGCGGCTGCTATCCTCTTCATTTTCAATCATGCCTTTCAATCCGGCTTTCATCAACATGCTCAGGAAAACCCCTTCCATATCGCGGCAGGCGTTTCGCAACTGCATATTTTCCGGCGTGCCCATCAAACGTTCAGCCGGTGTATTGGCGATATGATCAACATTCATGGATTTTTCCTACATCACGATGACTTCCATCTGGAGCGCTCCGAGGCTTTGCAGCGCCTGCAGAATGGAAATTATGTCGCGCGGCGTTGTGCCGAGCTGATTCAGCAAATCGGCCAGATCCTGTACCGAAGTTGTGCCGGGGAAAAGCATCACTTTGGCGTCATCTTCCTTGACCTCGGTAACTATCTTGTCGGTAACAACCGGCTCAGCCCGCGTGAATTGTTCCGGCATATAGGCGGTCAGCGTGCTGCCGATATGGACCGTAAGGTTGCCGTGCGCAACGATAGCCGTTCCGATGCGGACATCGCCGCCGATCACGATTGTGCCGGTGCGCTCATTGACAATGACGCGCGCCGTTGTGTCGGGAACAACCTTGATGGCTTCAACGCTGGCCAGAAACCCGGCCACCTGATCGGGGTCAGGCATATTGGCAGGAATGCGGACGGTTAATGTTCCGGCGTCCACAGCCATGGCTGTATAGGCATATTGCTCGTTGATGGCTTTAACGATGCGATTGACTGTGGTGAAGTCCGGGTGGCGCAAAACCAGGCGCAACCGGCCGCCCTGGATAAAGTCCACCGGCTGTTCGCCTGCCAGTGTCGCGCCGGAAGGCATGCGTCCGACGGTGGTATGGTTTTTGGTTTGAGTGTCGCCGCCCGCCCCGCCGACGCCGACACTATAGCCGCCGATCAGCAGGCTGCCTTGCGCCAATCCATACAAACGTCCGTCTGCGTCCAAGAGCGGCGTCATTAAAAGCACTCCGCCCTGCAATGAAAGCGCATCGCCGATGGAGGCCACCTGGACATCAATGTGATCGCCCTTTTGATGAAAATAAGGCGCTTTGGCCGTTACCATGACAACCGCCACATTCTTGCTCTTGATATCCTTGGAAGGCAGCGCAATCTGAAAATTTTGCAGAATATTGGCCATAGTACGCTTGGTCAGCTCAATATCCTTGTCGCCGGTGCCGTTTAAACCCACTACCACTCCGTAACCGATCAATTCCGTGGAATTCAGTCCGTCAATGCGGGCGATATCCTTGATCCGCACTTCGACGGCGCCGATTGTTGTGGCGAACCAGAGTGCGGTTAAAGTCAAGAGCAGTGTTTGCCGAACGGCGCACTGCCATGCCAAACCGGATATAATGTTATATTTTGTGCGCATGGTGTTACTCAGAAGGGGTTGATCCAATCAATTAACGAAACGAGCAATCCTTTTTTCTGCGCCTTGGCAATCGAACCGTTGGATTGGTAACGGATGGTCAAATCGCCAACCCGTGAAGATTTGACGGTATTATCGGCGGCGACATCCTCCTGGCGCACGGTGCCCATTACAGTGAAGGTCAACGATTCGTTTTGAACTATCAGGGTTCGGCTGCCTTCGACAAGCAATGCGCCGCCCGGCAGGATATCCATGACGCGGACTGTTACGGAACCGGAAAGAGTGCCTTTATTTTCCATTGAACCGGCGCCGGCGAATTTACGCGAGGCTGTGGCATTGAAAGCCGGCAGCGCGGCATTAGTCCAGGGCATCTGGCGCGAATCAACCTTGGGATAAGAAACATTGGCCGATCCGCTGAGATCGAAGCTCTTATCCGTTGAATGTTTGGCGTCCATTTTGGCGGAAGAAGCTTCATCAATTGTAACGGTGAGCAGATCGCCGCGGCGGCAGGCGCGCCGGTCACTGACCAATCTGGTGGCCAGGTTCCATTCCGGCGCTTCGCCTGCGTACGCTGCGCCGGCAATTAAAAAGCCGATCATCAGGCCTGTTATGGTTTTGATAATTTTATGCATGGCTTGGCGCTTCCTTCGGTAGTGATTTTTCACAGTCCAATCAATTCGGCTTTGCCTGGTCCTGTCAGGCGGGTCAGCATTTGGCGTTTTGAGCCGGTGTTGATGCAAACGATTTTATCGCCGCGCCGGCCTCTGGTCAGCGCCTGGGCGCGCAGGGATATGCTCAATACGCCGCGTTGCGCCGTCACTTCAATTAAAGAGCCTTTTTCGGCGCAGAGCGGCTGACGAATGGCCGTTTTTTGGATTGGTTCGCCGGCCAGAATCTGACGTTCCGCCTCATATCCGACAATTGGTTCGGTGGCCGGGATATTCCGGCGCGCACTGAAATCAGCGGAAGCTTCCTGAATCCGGATATCTTCCAGGCCGATTACCGCGCCGGCTTTGATCGGGCGCGTGGCCACCCAGACCTGGGATAAAACCGAAACCCGGGCCGGGATTTTCAGACGTTGTTCCGCGCCGGCATCGTCCAGCAGCGCGATTTCGAAAAGATGCACCCCGGCGCGGCGATTGTATTCAAGGCCGACAACTTCAATTGAAAAGTTTGTCGAGCCGGTTATGATTACCGCCGATGGTTCAACCAGCGCCGCCTGAATTTTTGTTTCCCGGCAATCGCTGCTTTGGGTGGCGTAATCTTCGATAGCCGCCAGAATGAGCGCCGGATCAACCGCCACGCCGGATCTTTGCAAGGTCATGCGCGTCGCGCCGCGCAGTGTAACATTGGCCATATCCGGGTATTCGCGCAAAGCATAAGCTATATTGATCAACGGCACCGTCTCGGTCTTTCCCGGCTCCGGCGCGCTGAGGATGGTTCTTTGCGCCCAGCCATCCGGCAGGGCGGCAGGATCAATTGCCAAATCGGCCAATGTAACCTGGGGGCCGGATACGGATATGCCCGGTTTGACCGGCAACACCAAAGGGCTTGTATTTTCGGCCTCCAGTTGTGCGCCGCCCAACAGGCTGCATAATAAAACCAAAAGTCCTGATCGCGCGCGCCGATTGCCTGCTTGGAAGCGTGTCTTCATTTTGTTGTGCCGGGAATGCAAAAGATGCATGATCAATTACCTTCTTAATGTGTTGGCATCGCCCATCATTTCATCGCTGGCCTTGATGGCTTTGGAGCTGGCCTCAAAGGCGCGTTGCGCCCTGATCATGTTGACCAGTTCTTCTGCCACACTGACATTGGATGTTTCCAGAAAACGATGCGCCAGGGTGCCGGCGCCGTTTTCGCCCGGGATAATTCCGGTTTGAGCCGTACCGCTCGAATCAGTCGGTACAAATAAATTGCGACCAATGCTGCGTAGTCCCTCAGGGTTCGAGAAACGTGTCAGCGTGACGGCTGTTTTTTCGGTGGCCACTCCGTTGACAATGGCGGTGAAAGAACCGTCTTCGCTGATGGTAATTTCGGTTGTGCCATCGTCTATGGTATCGAAACCGCTGACTTTATAGCCGTCACAGGTGAGCACTTCGCCGGTGGACGTTTTGCGGAAAGAGCCGTCGCGCGTATATGCAAGCGTTCCATCCGGCAGTGTTACCTCAAAAAAGCCTTCGCCCGCTATGGCGAGATCAAGATCGCGTCCGGTTTCTTTTAAGGAGCCTTGCGAAAAAGTGCGCGAAATTTCCGTAACTTTTACGCCATGCCCGATTTGAATGCCGTTCGGCACCAAGCCGTCGCCGCTGGTTGCGCCCGGCGTCCGCAGGGTGGAATAAAACATGTCTTGAAAATTGATACGGCTGGCTTTAAAAGCGGAAGTTCCAACATTGGCCAGATTGTTTGCAATTGTGTCCATGGCCAGCTCCTGGGCCTTCATGCCTGTTACGCCCGACCATAATGCGCGTTCCATAAGAACCTCCTCTTTGTCGTCAAATCCGACCGATCATGCTCCTGCCACCTGTTGAATCATCTTGCCGGTGTTTTCATCGTCGTTGCGGATCATTTTTTGGCAAGCCTCATAATTGCGCATGGTGCAAATAAGGTCTGCCATTTCTTCGAAAATAGAAGTATTGCTTTGTTCCAGAGCGCGGTTGAAAACCACAGCGCGCGATCCGGCGGCAAAAGGCGGTGTTTCCGGCGGCGCGCCAAAAAGAGTTGTTCCGGCCCGATATAATTGTGTGTTGTCGCTGAATGCAACAATTTTAAGTTTGCCGAGTGTCTGCAGTCCGGATGGCGATGAACCCTGTAATGTGCCGTCCTCATTGACCATCAGCTCGTTGACGGAAATATCCGCCGGGATGGTAATTGGCCCGTTTTCACCCAAAACCGGAAATTTATCGGCATTGAGCAGATTCCCGTTGGCGTCAATCTGAAAATCGCCCTTTCGCGTGTAGTATTCTCTGCCGCTATTGGCCACCACGAAGAAACCGTTGCCGCGCAACGCAAAATCAAGCGTCCGTTCGGTTGGCTTAATCGGGCCTTCGGTGAAATCAACCGCCATGGGATCGAAACTTAATCCGTATTCCATTGTCATTCCCGGAGTAGTGGCTTCTCCAAGCAAACTGTCGAAAACGCGGTGAGAAACCTGTAGTTTCTTATAACCAGGCGTAGTGTAATTGGCCAGGTTTTGCGAAATGGCCTGCATGCTTTGGTTGTGGCCGGAGGCCATTCTGAAAATTGGACTGTAGGAACTATCGCTCATGCCACCATCAAAAGCAGGCTGGATGCCAAAGCAATTTTGATGAGCCGGCGGGCGGCATGATCAAGGCAAACGGGTTAAAAGCGAGGCATGGAGGCAGATTTTGCCGCTCTTATTGCTGTGGTTTGCGATAGCGGAACTCACGCGGCTGGCGGTCTACTGAGCAAGGCTCTAATTTCCAGATATCGCGCGCGTATTCGCGGATAGTGCGATCGGACGAAAATTTGCCGGCCCGTGCGACATTGAGTATGGCTTTGCGGTCCCAGGCAGGCGGGTTGCGGAAAAGCGCATCCACTTTATCCTGAGTTTCCATATAAGCTCGCAAGTCGGCGAGCAGCATGTATTTATCGCCTTCGTCAAGCAGGGCGCGGATAATCGGCTGAAAAACGCCGGGTTCCATCATGCTGAAGTGATTTTTTTCAATCATATCGAGCACGCGATGTATTTCCGGGTCAGATTCATAAACCATGCGCGGGTTATAGGAAGCGCGCCGGGCCAGGACTTCTTCGGCGGTCATACCGAAGATAAAAATATTTTCCTGGCCGACTTCTTGGCGTATTTCGACGTTTGCGCCATCCAGAGTGCCGATCGTCAGTGCGCCATTCAACTGGAGTTTCATGTTGCCGGTTCCGGATGCCTCCGTACCGGCCAATGAAATCTGTTCGCTCAGATTGGCGGCAGGAATTATGCGTTCGGCCAGCGAGACGCGGTAATTTGGCAGAAAAACGACCTTGATCTTGTTTGCGAGCCTCGTATCGGCATTAACAACTTCCGCCACCTGGTGAATCAGTTTGATGATCAACTTGGCCATAAAGAAACCCGGCGCGGCTTTGGCGCTGAAGATAAATGTGCGTGGCGCCATCTCTCCGGCGCCGCCTTCGCGGATTTTGTTGTAGAGCGCGATAATATAGAGCACGAGCAACAATTGGCGCTTATATTCATGCAGGCGCTTGATTTGCACGTCGAACAATGAATGCTGGTCAACCAGCATGCCCAAATCCTGCATAATGACGTTGACCAGGGCCATTTTATTGGCATGTTTAACCTGGTGAAACCGATGGACGAAGGCGCTGTCGTCGGCAAAACGTTCCAAAGCGCGCAGTTCTTCGAGATCAGTGATCCATTTTGGTCCGATGGCTTCGGAGATCAGCGCCGACAAGCCCGGGTTGGCTTTAAGCAACCAGCGTCGCGGGGTTATGCCGTTGGTTTTATTGTTGAATTTTTCCGGCCAGAATTCGGCGAAATCGGGCAGCAATTGTTGGCGCAGCAATTCCGTATGCAATTCCGCCACGCCGTTGATGGAGCAACTGCCCACAGCAGCCATGTGCGCCATGCGCACATGGCGGCAGGAACCTTCCTCGATAATGCTCATTCTGCGCAGCCGTTCCGTATCGAGCGGATGGCGCAGGGCCACTGCTCTCAGAAAGCGCGCATTGATTTCATAAATGATCTGCAAATGGCGCGGCAGAATTCGCTCAAACATTTCAAGCGGCCATTTTTCGAGAGCTTCCGCCAGAATTGTATGGTTGGTGTAACCGATACAGGCATTGGTAATTTGCCAGGCATCTTCCCAGTGCATGCCTTCTTCATCCATCAACAAACGCATCAGTTCCGGCACGGCCAGGGCTGGATGCGTATCGTTCATCTGGATGAAAACTTTTTCCGGCAGATTTTTTAAATCCTGATTGTCCACCTTGAACCGCCGGATGATATCCTGCATGGAACAGGACACAAAAAAATATTCCTGCCGCAGGCGCAATTCCTTGCCGACAAAGAAATTATCATTTGGATAGAGCACCTTGGTCAGGTTTTCCGCCTGCACTTTGGCCTGCACGGCTTCGACATAAGAACCGCGATTAAAATCTTCCAGATCGAAATCTTCGGCGGCCCGGGCGGACCAAAGGCGCAACGTATTGACCGCGCTGCCGCCATAGCCGACAACAGGCAGATCATATGGCGTTCCGACAACGATCTGTTCGGCCATCCAGTTCCAGCGGCTGCCGGGCGCGCGGCCGGGCGCTTCGACATGTCCGCCAAACCGGACATGCAGCGCAAACTCCGGATGCACTATTTCCCAGGGATATCCGTTTTTCAACCAGGCATCCGGCTCTTCAATCTGATAGCCGTTACTGATTTTCTGGTTGAAAATTCCGTAATCATAGCGCAGGCCATAGCCGACGGCCGGCAACTGTAATGTAGCCAGTGAATCCATAAAACAGGCTGCCAGCCGTCCCAACCCGCCGTTGCCGAGACCGGCGTCAATTTCCGAATCTCTCAGATCGTTCCAGTCCAAACCAAGTTCCGACATGGCCAGCCGCACATCGTCTTCGATGTTAAGATTGATGACGTTATTGCCGAGCAGGCGCCCGATTAGAAATTCCAACGAAAGATAATAAGCGCGTTTGACGTTTTGCCGGTGATGCGCCTGCTGGGTGGCAATCCAGCGTTCGACGACTCTGTCGCGCACGGCCAGCGCCAGGGCGTAATAACGGTCGCGGTCGGTGGCGGTGTAATCATCCCGGGCCAAAGTGTAACACAAATGATGCTCGAACCCGGAACGCAGCATATCAGCTTGCTTGCTTTGGGCTGTTTGCATGCCAATCCTTTCCGTAGAAGCCAAACCGCATGGTCTGAGGGGTCTTTGTAAAGTATCCTTTTTGGCGCGTGTAAAACAAGCTTTTTTTCCGGCCTGGCATGCGCAATGCTTGATGCGCTTTATGCAAGAGCGGAGCGTTTATCTGCTACAGAACGGCAATGGGGATGCGGATTTTTGGCAGCATCCTTTGTTCAGTCAATCGGCTTGCTTCCGAATCGCCACACCCTGGTTTACCCCGGCGCGTCTGGATGGCCGCATTCGGAAGCTGAAAAATATGCCCAGCTGTTCGGATGAATCCACCGGTCATGCCCTGGCCGGAGTGGAAACGGTGCTGCGCTGTGGTCGCCGGTGGCTGGAAAATTCCAGGTCGCCGGTGGCAGAAACCTGTCGTGAGCATTTGCGGTGTGCCGATCGGACCAGGCGCGCGCTTGAGAAAGGCATATTCGGCGAAGTCCAGCTTGCGCGCAAGGTTGACCGTGTGGTTGCCGAAATCACTGCCTTGACTGGCATAGTGGCGCTTGCGGAAGAGCATGAACGCGCGAAAGCGCCGGACGTACGGCTTGAGGCTGCAACGCGCGCTCTCCTGGATTTTGCCCTGCTTGCCGATCCGGAGCTCAGGCCGCGTTACCTGAAACGAATCCACAAAACGCTTGACGCCGCTTTGGATTATAATGCCACGTCCGATGCGCAGCGTAATCGCAATGTGCTACTCTGGCTGCGCGAATTGATCGGCGCATCCGGCCGCCGCTGGCTGGCCTATGCCGATATCGGTTGCGCTTTTCAGAATGGCGCGGTCAATGCCGTTCTGGCGGCCAGAATTCTCCGCCCGGACCAGTTTTGCCGCGAAATTCATGGAACGGATATTGTGGCGCCGCCGCGGGAGCTTGTCGGACGGCTGCTTGACAGCGAAAGAATCCTGCTTTACCGAGCCGACCCTGTCCGGCGGCCGTTGGCGCGGCGTTATGACGTGATCATGCTTGCCAATGTGCATCGTCATCTTGATGCCGAGTTACAGCGCAAACTCATGGCCAACCTGGCTTTATCATTGAATGAGAACGGCTGGCTGCTTGTCAACTGGCGGTTTGATGCGGCCAACAGTCCTGCTGTTTGCCTGCAATTGCGCGGAACAACCTTGCAGGTTGCCCATGAAATCAATACGGCCACATTCAAAGCTGCCTCATACCGCGCCGGAATTGATCA
>CAZMFH010000024.1:0-8344 GCA_964565485.1 uncultured Verrucomicrobiota bacterium
TGGAAAGGAATAAAGTCATGTTCCAACCCGGCCGATGTGATTTTGGTTCTGGCCCGATGTCGAATATCATAGTCCGTTCCGCCAAGCACGGCGATTTTTTGCGCCGATTTGGTCAGGCCGGCAAGATCAGGCCGCCATTCCCGGACTTTAACCTGGTCGGCACTGACAGGATCAGGCCGCTTGCCGGCCAGACACCAACGCACAGCTCCCAGCAACACATCCTGATCAATCCCTTCCAGTTGCGCGGCCAGTCCGGAGGACTTGCCGCCGAACAAACCATTGAAGACCACCCGGCCTTTACCGACAATCCCCGCTGCCACCACAGCTTGATCGCTTTCAATATCCGTCAGAATAACAATGCCATCGGAGGGCGTAAACATAAAATGGTCATCATACATGTGGCTGACCGTCTGGCCGCTTTCGTAACCCGCCAGGAACTCGAAATCCGGGATATCGGGCGCAGCCACCCGCGCTTCGGCAACCGCTCCGCGCTCAACACTACCCGGAACGGCTATTTCCGGAAAAAGCGGCGCCAGCCCAAACGGTGAACGTTTCGCGCCGATGGCATCATGGCAAAAGATCAGCGCGCCGCCACATTCGGTTACATAAGCGCGCAGGTTATCGCGCCAGCGCGGATCTTCATTTTGAGCCAATGCGCGCGTGTTGGGAATGATCACCAGCCGGTAGCGCAGGAGATTTTCAAGCGACAGGCGCGCCAATTCCGCCACGCTTGTTCCCGCCGCTTCAAGCGAATTTTTGAGCGCGGCTTCTCCGACGACCTTCCCGCCCTGTTCGTTTGGAACGTATAAGCCGACATCTGCGCCGCGCGCCGCCGCCAGCGCCAAAAACAATCCCAGCCGGAAAGCCAACCATTGTTTTGCGCGCATAAGCCTCCTTTTTGCCGAAATACTTTGCTCCGATCAGATTCTGCCCCGTCCCGGCGCTCAGTTTTTTGGCGAGCCTGCCAGGGCAAGCCGGCGATAGTTCCGCCCCAGCTCATAACTGCTTTGATAAACAGCCTCCGGGTGCTCCTTTTGAACAAGCGCCAGCAGACATTCAAGCTGCCGCAAACTTTCCGCCTTTTTGGCCGGATCGAGACTGGTATAATTAACGCGATGAGTGTTGACAATCGCCGGCTGATTTTCGGACCAGGCCTTCAGAATTTCCGCATAGCATGATTTCCAGCCGCCTTTGGTCGCGCGCGCCTTGATTCCCAAAGGCTCAAACACGGCGTTGCGTTTGATGTAAACCAGATCAAGCTCCCTGTTATATGCGCCCATCGCCCTGTTGGCGGCATTCAAAATTGTCTTCACTCCATGCCGGGCAAGGATCTTTTCCATGATTTCCGCCAACGCCTTGCATCTTCCGCGCGCATCCGCCAAACCGCTGACGCGCGGCGCATACCCAAAAGCATTGCGAAAATAATTTGTGCCGGTTTTAACCCAACGGTTCAGCTCATCCAGGCCCATGGAATCAAACTCCAGCCCCTTATCCGTCGTAACTTCAGCAGGCTTGCCGATCATCCGCAAATCAAAGAAAGCGCTGAAGCCCCGGTCTTTGCCTTCGCGCAGCAATCGAACCCATTTATGCGGATCGAAATGCCCGGCCGCGCGCGTATTGTGTGATTCCGGCGCCCAAACTCCCAGACAGATACCCGCGCGCGCCTTGGCAAGCACATCGCCGCGCGCGCGCCATGGCGGCGGATATTCCGCATCTATACCACGATCATAATAAGCCGTAAAACCATGCGCGCGAATGGCATCATAATCCGGATTGGCCAGAAAGTAAACCGGCGTAAACACCGCCGGACGGCCGTCGCCGCCGCGAAACCGCAAGAGCAGCCCAAAGAGCGCATCAAGATCGGCAACGCTCTCGAGCGAGTCCATCGCCGTCGCGGAAATCCGCCAGGCAGCGGAACGGTTGACCGCGCTTCTGATATCGGGATTGCGCATGGCCTTCCGATAAGTACGCAAATCAGGCCAGCCCAAGCCACCCCAATCGTCGCTTTCGAACACGATAATTTTCCGCCTTGATTTGCCGGTCAAGCTCATCTGCTTTTTCCTGAGTGATGGACTTTTAATTAAAAATTTACCCGTCTGAGTGGCAGTATAAAACATCCCCCGGCAGAATGCATCAGGATTATGGTCGCAATCATCTGGACTTTTGTTGGCCTTCCGGAGCACAGGTTGCCGGCGGCCATATCGGCACAGGCAGACATCTGCTGTGTCGCAAAATCTTGCATCTGCGGCATACTGACCTCATGGCGTGGTCATAAATATTGCGCGCGCAGGAATTCGGTCAGCGCCATCTCCCAGGGACGAACCGGAAAATCAAGCAACGCCCGAATCCGGGCGGTATTGAAACGCGAATTCAACGGACGCGCCGCCGGGGCGGGAAAATCGGCCGTAACGCAAGGCGTGATATGATTGGCCAGCTTCAGCTCGCGGACGATCAAACGCCCCACCTCATAACGCGAAGCATAACCGCCGGCGGCAAAATGGAAGATCCCATCCGGCTGCCGCCGCAACAGACAGAGAATGGCGCGCGCCATTTCGGCCGTCCAGGTCGGCGCGCCGATCTGATCGGCCACAATTTTCAATTCCGCGCCGCTGTCGGCGCGGCTGATCAGCTTGGAAATAAAATTCGAGCCATTGGCGCCGTAGCTCCATTGCACGCGCAAAACAACATGCCGGCAGCCGCTTGCGCCCAGCAAAGCCTCGCCTTCCAGTTTGGTTTTGCCGTAAACACTCAGAGGTTCGGGCCGGTCGGTTTCCGTATAAGGGCTGGTTCCGACGCCGGAAAAGACAAAATCAGTGGAAATATGAACAACAAAAATATCGCGCGCCGCAGCCAGTTTGCCGAGCGCGCCAACAGCCAGGGCATTGACCGCCCGGGCGCGGTCGGGCGCGGCTTCGGCGCCATCCACATTGGTAAAAGCGGCGCAATTCACGATCATCCCGGCGCCTTGCGCGGCCTGTTCCAAATGCAACGGCTGTGTGATATCGCATTCCGGCAAATCGAACCGGCGCACATTATACCCCTCGCTTTCCAGGAGCGGCGCCAGGTCGGAGCCAAGCATGCCCTGTGCGCCCAAAATCGAAACGGTTGCAGACATAAATTCCTCGCTTGCAAATCACATTCTTTAAATACGCGGCGGATGTTTTTCGATCAGCGCATTGACATGCGCCAGCGAAGCAAACGTTCCGGCATCGCTCCACCATCCGGTCATCATGTCGAACTTCAATTCCTGCCGGCGGATATATTCGTTATTGACGTCGGTGATCTCCAATTCGCCGCGCGCGCTGGGCTTGCAAACGCGGATGATCTCAAAAACCGCCGCATCATAAAAATAGATGCCCGTTACCGCTATTTTGGATTTGGGCCGGCGCGGCTTTTCCTCAATTGAAACCACACGATCGCCGCTGACCTCCGCCACCCCAAAACGCTCGGGATCGTTGACCGTCTTGCCCAGAATGCGCGCGCCCCGCTGCTGGGCGCGAAATGCGTCCGCGTAAGGCAGCAAAGCGTCCTCAAAAATATTGTCGCCCAAAATCACCGCAACGGGATTGCCATGCGCGAAATTTTCCGCCAGGCCAAGCGCCTGGGCGATGCCGCCCGCTTCATCCTGAACCTTATAGGTGAATCGGCAGCCAAAATCCTTGCCTGAACCAAGCAAATTGACCATATCGCCCATGTGTTCGGTGCCGGTAACAATCAGGATTTCGACAATGCCGGCGCCAATCATTTTTTCAAGCGGATAATAGATCATCGGTTTCCGGCCGACCGGCAGAAGATGTTTGTTGGTTACCTTGGTCAACGGCATCAGACGCGATCCGGTCCCGCCCGCCAGAATGATTCCTTTAAGCTGCATGCTTTGCTCCGCCTCCGCTTGATTGTTTTCCGTCCGTTTTTGGCGCGATCACTTTCGATTTTGATTTTACGCCGGGCAATTTCCCGGCAAAGCCAGCGTCGCGCAGCCGATCAAGCCGGCATCCGCTCCCAGCAAAGCCGGCACGATGCGAACGCGCGCGGCAAAAGATGGATGCAGGCGCTCCTTCAGTTTGCGGCGCAAAGGCGCGAACAAGATGCCACCGCATTGCGCCACACCGCCGCCGACAACAATAATTTCCGGCTGAATGAGATAAACCGCCGAAGCAAAGGCAGTGGCCAGGCAATCGGCAATGTTCTCAAAAATCTCAAGCGCGGACTGCTCGCCGCGCGCGGCGGCTGCCGCAAGCAATTTGGGTGTGATCTTGGACGCATCTCCGCCCGCCAGGCCATGCAGCACCGGCGCGCGATGCTTGCGCAGCGCGCGGCGGGCAAGCGCCACAATTGCCGTATTGCCGACGTAAGTTTCCAATCCGCCGCGTCCTTCCGCATTCCGCGGACCAAACCGGTTGATCGAAAGATGGCCGATTTCTCCGGCCATCGAATAAGCGCCACGGTATATTTTCCCGTTGAGCATGAGCGCGCCACCGACACCGGTGCCAAGCGTAACAAAGAGCGCATGACGATGCCGCCGCCCGGCGCCAAAAGCGCATTCACCGCGCGACATAGCATTAACGTCATTATCAACAAAGGCAGGCATGCCGAACCTTTTGCGCAACAGTCCGGCCAGCGGCACACTCTTCCATCCGGGAACATTGGTCAGATTATAAATAAATCCGCGCTCGAAATCAACAAACCCGGGCACCCCCACGCCAATGCCTGCAGGGCTTCCACAAGCGCTTGCAAATTGCTCCAGGCAACTGCCGACAAAATCGAGCCAGGCCGACCGGGACGCAACGGCAGACGTTGCAACCTGCGTTTTACGCAGCACCCGCCCGGCGGCGTCAACCAAGCCGACTTTGACGCTGGTTCCGCCGAAGTCAACACCCAAAGCTGTTGGCCGAATCTTTTTTTTCATTATGCCTCCCCGCAACCGCGCGCTTGACCCGGCACTCAAAAATTAAAAAGCATGAATCAACAAGCCATCGCGCAATTTCGGCTCAAACCATGTGCTTTTGGGCGGCATGCATTGCCCGGCATCAGCCACGGCCATCAGTTGCGCCATGGTTGCCGGATACATCGCAAAAGCAACCGCCGCGCGTCCGGAAGACACGCGACGCTCAAGTTCTTCCGTGCCATGCACCCCGCCAACAAATTCGATGCGCTGGTCGGCGCGCGGATCGCCGATCCCAAGCACAGGCTGCAGCAATTCGTTTTGCAAAATGCCGGCATCAAGCCCCGCCACCGGATCGCGGTCGGCGACGGAAGGCAATTGCAACTGATACCAAATGCCGCCCAAAAACATGGCCACCCGCCCCGCTTGTGTCGGCGTCGGGCAGGCATTGCCCGTTACGGCGAACCGTTTCTGCAAAGTTTGCAGAAATGCGGCCTGACTTAATCCTTTCAAATCAAGCACACACCTGTTGTAAGGGAGGATTTTAAGCTGATTATCCGGAAACAGAACAGCCGGAAACAGCCGGCCAGCGGCAGCGGCTGCTCCATTCGAAGCGATTGTTTGAGCGGCGCGCGCAGCGGCAGCAGCACGGTGGTGCCCATCGGCAATATAAACGCACGGCACACCGGCAAATGCGCGCGCCAAGGCTTCCGCTCCGGCGGCGCGCCAGACCGTATGGACAATGCCGTCGGAGGCGACAAAATCATAGAGCGGCCGGCCGGCGGCGATTTCATCCACAAGCGCATCCACATCCGGATGCCGGCGGTAGGCCAGAAACACAAGTCCCGTATGGGCGCGCAGTTTCAAAATATGCCGACAGCGGTCATCCTCTTTTTCCAGACGTGTTTTTTCATGCTTTTTGATCACCCCTCCGAGATAATCACGCACACTGCATCCGGCCACAATCCCGGTTTGAACATGGCTGCCGCGCTTTTGCCGATAAATATAAAAAGCCGGTTTGCTTTCCCTGATCAAGCGCCCGCTTTGTTGCAATGCCTTGAAATTTTCCTGTGCTTTTGCATAAACCTCTTCCGCATACGGCGAACGATCAGGCGGCAAATCAATTTCCGAACGGGTAACACGCAGAAAACTAAGGGGATTGGCGGCAGCAAGGACAGCGGCTTCGCCTCGCTCGACAACATCATAGGGCACACTGGCCAACTGCGCGGCCACATCCGGCGCGGGACGCCAGGCGGGAAAAGGTTCAATAAGCATTTCTAAAGCCTTTCAGTAATTAAACACAGGCTTAAACTACATTAATGGCCATAAAAAACAAGAAAAATTGCACGGGCGCGTCATTCGGCGGCTCGCCCGGAGGTCTCGCCCAACCAAAGCCACATTTGACCGCAATGGTGGAGCAAGGCGTCCCGGCCAAACCGTCTTTTCCGAGCATGACGCAACCCTGGAAAAATTGGCGGATGTTACAAAAAAATGTTACAAAAAAGCTTGCATTTAAGCAAAAAACAGTTATATTGCTTTTGGTTTTATAGCAAATGTTTTATTGAGGAGGATGTCCATGAAAAAAGCCATGAAAACCGCGCGAACAACTTCGGCCGCCAAGCGGGTAACTTTTCAGGTAACCGCCAGTTCCAAAAGCGAGGTCTGTCTGGCCGGCACTTTTAACCAATGGGATCCCAAGCGCCATCCGATGAAGGACATCCGCGGAACGGGCAAATACACCATTACACTCATGTTGCCCCGGGGCCAATATGAATATAAATTTGTGATCAACGGCAATTGGGTGGTTGATCCGGAATGCCGCAATTGGGTGCGCAATTCCTTCGGCACATTAAACAGCGTAGTGATCGTATAGTTTCAGGCAGCGGATGACCAATCCCCATAATCCGCGCATTCTGATCGTTACCCCGGAGATCACCTATCTTCCGCCCGGCATGGGCAATATGGCCAACTACCTGGAAGCCAAGGCCGGCGGGTTGGCTGACGTTTCCGCCGCATTGGTCAGCGCGCTTTTTGAGCTTGGCGCCGATGTGCATGTGGCCTTGCCGCACTACCGCCAGATGTTCAATTTTAATGTCGGCAGCCTGATCAGCGAAGAACTGCGCGCTTATAAAACCAAAATGCCGGACGAGCGCATTCATCTGGCCGAAGATCGCATTTTTTATTATCGCTCCGATGTTTATACCGCGCACGAAGAAGCCAATCCAAAGTTGGCGCTGGCATTTCAGCGCGAAGTGATCAACAATATCATTCCCCGTGTCCAGCCCGATTTAATTCATTGCAACGATTGGATGACCGGACTGATTCCCGCGCTGGCCCGCCGCCTGGAGATTCCCTGCCTTTTCACCATTCACAACATTCATTCCCTGCAGACAACCCTTGCGCGCATTGAAGACAGCGGCGTGGATGCGGCCGAATTCTGGCGTTATCTTTATTACCGGTGGGTGCCGCACTCATACGAGGAAACGCGCAACCGCAATCCGGTTGATTTTCTGATCAGCGGTGTTTTCGCCGCGCATTTCATCAATACCGTCAGCCCGGCTTTTCTGCGCGAAATATGCGAAAGCCGCTTTGATTTTGTGCCCGGCGCATTACGCGGAGAAATCGCCAACAAATTTGCCGCACATTGCGCCACCGGCATCTTGAATGCCCCCAATCCATCTTACGATCCCGCAACGGACATGGCGCTATCCCGCCGCTATGACGCCGAGACAGCCGGGCGCGGCAAACAGGAAAACAAACGCGCGCTTCAGAAAAAGCTCGGCTTGACCCAATCGGATCGCGCGCCCGTTTTCTTCTGGCCGTCGCGCCTGGATCCGGTCCAAAAAGGATGCCAGCTCATGGCGGAAATTCTTTTTGAGATAACAAACCTTTACGCGCGCGACAGCCTGCAGGTTGTCTTTGTGGCCAACGGCTCATTCCAGCGGCATTTCCACGATATTGTGCGCATGCATGGTTTGCAGAAACGGGTGGCGGTCTGCAATTTCAACGAAGAACTTTCGCGCCTGGCTTATGCGGCCTCGGATTTTGTGCTGATGCCATCGCTTTTCGAGCCATGCGGCCTGCCGCAAATGATCAGTTGCAAATACGGCAGTCTGCCTGTGGCCCGCGACACGGGCGGCATCCATGACACCATAACTGATTTAGTGGTGGAAAAATCCGCCGGCAACGGATTTCTGTTCCGGGATTATGATGCCAATGCATTACGCTGGAGCATCGGGCGCGCCATGCTTTTCCACCGGCTGCCGGACGAAATACGCCAGCAACAAATTGCGCGGATCATGCGCGCAAGCGCCGACCGTTTCACGCATGCCGTAACAGCGCGCGGATACATGAATCTATACGAACGCGTCCTGGAACGCCCCCTGATCAGATAAATTATCCGCAAACACCTTAAAGCTTGACATAGCCGCAAAGTCCGTTATTTTTGTTTTAAACATTCAG
>CAZMFH010000024.1:8444-11546 GCA_964565485.1 uncultured Verrucomicrobiota bacterium
CACCTTAAAGCTTGACATAGCCGCAAAGTCCGTTATTTTTGTTTTAAACATTCAGGGAGGGTATGGATTATGGAACAAGCACAAGAACAGACATCAAGCAACGAAAAAATCACGGAAGCATTGAAACTGCTGGAATCTGCGGCCAAAATGAAAAAAGAAGAATTGCGCAATATGATCGGCGACAAATACGCGAACCTGAAAAACGCCATCGGCGCAACCGAACAAACGCTGACAGACACGCTGGCCACCGCCCGCAAAAAGGCCATGGATGCGGCGCAACAGGCGCGGGAAATCGGGGTTGAAAAAGCCCGACAGGTTGGCACAGAATTGGATCAGCAGGTGCATACAAATCCCTGGCCTTATATCGGCGGCACGGCTGTAGCAGCCTTGTTGATCGGTTATATCCTGGGACGCAACAAATAAATCCACGTTCTCCGCAACGATCTTAAAGGCCAAAACAGATGCGCTACAGCGAAAAAACAACCAAAGGCCCATGGTCCGGTTTGTTTGCGCAGTTCTGGAAAACGCTGGCTGTAACAACATCCTTCTGGTTATTCAGCAAATACCGCAAGAAATCCATGGACTTGCTGCAACTGGAAGCAGCGCGTTATTATGTGCAGGGCGTCCAGAGCGCGCGTTTGGTCTTTTTGGGCGGCATCGCCGCGCTTCTGGCGCTGATGCTGCTGGCGGCCGGATTTATTTTGCTGCATGTCGGCCTGGGCATGCTGCTCCATCAATGGCTTCAAAGCTGGTTGGGCGTCGGGTTGGCGCTCGCGCTGCTGGGGCTTGTTTACACCTTGATTCCTTTACTGGTTCTCCGGCGGGTTTGCGCTCAATCCACCTGGATGAATATCTCCAAAGCAGATGCTATAGTCGCCCGCCTGACCAAAAACCAATAATTGCAAATTTATCCAAATGCCTGAGCCGATCGTCAGGCGGAAACGGCGGATATGACGGACTATTTTCTGTTCATTGACGGCCTTTCCGTATGTCTGCTGGGCATTTCCTCGTTTTTCCTGTTCTTGCGCGAAAAAAAATCCGATTGGCTGCTGCTGACCGCCTTCGGATTCCTGCGCGGCCTGCACGAATGGCTGAAAATGCTCGCCTTGAGTCTGGCAAGCGCCAACGCCGCAATTGAGACAGCGCAATTGCTGCTGATTATATGCGCATTCATGGCGCTGCTTGAATTCGGCCGGCGCGGCTTAAAAATCAACAAGCAGCGGCCGCCAACCATTTGGGCGCTTATTCTGCCATTGGCGGCGCTCATCACGCTTGGGGCGATTTTCCGCGACATGAACGCCTTGCAAACCGCCGGGCGGCTGATGCTCGGCTTACCGGGCGGTCTTCTGGCAGGCTGGGCGCTCTGGCGCGAAGCGCGCAAATCGGATAACCGTAATTTTCTGGGCTTAAAGCTGGCAGCCTGGAGCATTGCCGTTTACGGATTAATTGTTGGAATTGGAGCGCTGGCAGACAACTGGCAATCAACCGCCTGGATCAACCTCAGCAGCCTGCCTTTTTTGACCATTGCGCCCATTCAAATCCTGCGTCCCCTGTGCGCAATAGGCGCAATGACCGGCATCTGGCTCTACAATACGCGGCGCACAGCAGCCATATACCGGCAATCACAAGCAGCATATTGGCTCTACCCGATTATTTTTGTGCTGCTCGGATTCATGGGCTGGCTGACCACGGAATGGCGCGGCCAAAATACCGTCAATGATCTGCGCCACGAATTATCCAAACAAGCCGGCCAGCTCGCGCAAGCCATTAATCCGGCAAGAATCAAAGAACTTTCTTTTACGCCAGCCGACAAAGGCACACCCGCTTTCGAGCGTTTGCGCGCACAAATGATTGCTTATGGGCGCATCACTAAAGAAAAAAACATCTACAGCATGGCGCGACGCGGCAATAAAATAATTTTCGGCCCCGAAAATATCCTGCCTGGCAGCGCTTTATCGTCCGCCCCCGGAACCATTTACCGAAATCCGCCGTCCAAACTACAAGGGGTTTGTGACGGCAATACACTGGCGATTATCGGGCCATATACTGATGAATACGGAACCTTTGTCAGCGGCTTCGCGCGTGTGCCCGATCCGCGTTCGGGCGAGACATTGATGGTTATTGGGATTGACATGCCGGTCAAAGAATGGAATTTGCGCCTGGCCCGCAACCGGCTGCCGCCCATTCTCGGCGCCTTGTTGTTGTTTGTAATTCTGATTTGCGGCGCAACCATAATCCAATGGCGCACACAATTGACGCCTGCGCGGCAAAAACGCCTGCAGCATGCAGAGACAATTTTGGTCGCCATTCTGGGCATCTGCATCACCGCCGCCATTACACTCATAGCTTGTGAATCAACCAACCGCAATCGTCAATATCTCTTTGACCGCCTGGTTGAAACTGATCTCAGCAAAATCCGCGATGTTTTCCACGGAGTGCGGCGCGACATAGAGGTAATTGCCCGGGGTATTACGGCAAAATCCGATCTTGACCGCCAGAAATTCCGCTTATTGGCCAGGCCTTTGACCGCAAGCACAGCCATACGTTCTTATCAATGGATCCCCATCGTGGCGGCAGCCGACAAAGAAATTTTTGAACAACAAATCAAAAATGAAGGCATTGCGGATTTTGCGATTTGGGAAAAAGACGAATCAGGCAATCGCAAACCAGCCGGAACACGTTCCCAGTATTATCCGATCTGTTATCGCGAACCTTCGGAAGAAGACTCCGACATGCTTGGCTTTGATATCGCCTCCGAATCCACGCGGCGCGCAGCGATGGAACTGAGCGCCCAAGTAAAGCTGGTGTCTGCAACCAAGCCCATTCCGATGATTCAGGAACCAGCCGGCGAAAAAATCATTCTGGCCTTTCATCCGGTTTATAACGCCCAAACATTGGCGCTACGCGGATTTGCGCTCGGTGTTATTCGTCCGCAGATTCTGGTTGAAACCGCCCTGGCGCTTGACCCCCACAAAGGCGAACTCGGCCTCGGAGTCTGGGACATAACCGCCCATGACGCGCATCAATTCCTGGCCGCTTACCCGCACAACCATGAACACGAGCATGGCGACCGGATTGAAGACATGCCCAAATACCGTTTTA
>CAZMFH010000024.1:11556-15106 GCA_964565485.1 uncultured Verrucomicrobiota bacterium
TACGCCGCAGTTTTTTACCGAACACCAAACCTGGGTCTGCCAGATGGCCGCATTCTTCGGATTGCTGCTGACTGTTACGCTGACAGCTTTTATCGGATTTTTGCGCAATCGGCAGGCAACACTCGAACGACAGATCAAAAACCGCACGGCGGAACTGATTGAACGCGAGGAAGACCTGGCGACAACCCTGCGCTCGATCGGCGATGCGCTCATCGCCACTGATGCGCAAAGCCGGATCACAAAAATCAATCCGGTCGCCGAACGCCTGACCGGCTGGCCGGCCACGGAAGCGCTTGGCCGTCCGCTGGAGCAGGTCTTTACAATTGTCAATTCGCAAACACAAGCGCCGGTTACCAACCCCATAGCCAAAGTGATCGCAACCGGACAAGTGGTCGGACTGGCCAATCATACATCCCTTATCGCGCGCGATGGAACCATCCGGCAAATTGCCGACAGCGCCGCCCCCATCCGTGACACGGAAGGCCGGATCCGGGGCGTTGTGCTTGTATTTCACGATGTAACCAGGGAATACCATGCCCGGATTGCTCTGGAACAAAGCGAAAAAATGCTCCGGGAAACCGGCAAAATCGCACAAGTGGGCGGTTGGGAATTCGATGTTGACACAAAACAATTGAAATGGACCGAAGAAATTTATCACATTCATGAGCTGGATGACACCCGCCCTCCCCCGCTCAATGCCGGCATTGAATTTTATGCGCCCAATGCGCGGACGATCATCCGGCAAGCTTTCCAGAATGCGATCCAAAACGGACGCGCCTTCGATCTCGAACTGGAACTGATCACCGCCAAGGGCAATCGCCGCTGGGTACACATGGTCGGCCGGGCATATCGCGAAGAGGGGCGCATCACCAAAATATCCGGCGCGCTGCAGGACATCACCGAACGCAAACAAACGCAGGAAACCTTGAAATTCCATTTCGCCTTCCAGTACCTGACCGCCCGCATCTCCGCAAGCTTCGTCAAAACATCGCCCGACGAACTGGATGGAACGCTCAATCATGCTTTATGGCAAATCGGCGAGTTCTTCGGTGTGGACCGCAGCTATATTTTTATGCTTGCCGCAGACGGCGCCACGATGACCAACACCCACGAATGGTGCGCGCCGGGCATCACGCCGCACAAAAACCGCATCCAGAATTTTCCCGTAAGCAACATGCCCTGGTGGAACAAGCAAATGCAGAAAATGGCGCCAATCCATATTCCGGATGTCGAAGCCCTGCCGCCGGAAGCCGCTCCGGAAAAAACGGAATTTCAGGCGCAAAATATCCGCTCGCTCTTATGCCTGCCGATCATCCACAACAACACACTAACCGGATTTATCGGGCTTGACTCGGTGCGCAAGCCGAAAACATGGCCCCAACAGATCATCACCTTTATGGAAGTGCTTGAGGAAATAATCGGCAGCGCCATCAAGCGCCAAAGCATCGAAAAAGCATTGCGCGTGAGCGAGGAGCGTCTGATGCTTGCCACACGCGGCGTGGGCATCGGCATCTGGGATTATGACCCAATCAACAACCGCCTGATCTGGGATGAACAAATGTTCGCGTTGTTCGGCGTCAATCCGGCGTCATTCGGCGGCTGTTTTGAGGATTGGAGCAGATGCGTATTGCCGGAGGCTTTGCCGAAAGCCGTCGCTGATTTGCAAAATGCGCTCAAGGGACAAAAGGAGTTCAACATCGAATTTCCCATCCGGCTCCCGGATGGAACAGTGCGTTATCTGGCCGGCGCGGCAACCGTTACCCATAACCTGAAAGGCGAGCCGGTGCGCGCGGTAGGCATCAATTATGATATAACCGACCGTAAACGCGCCGAAACGGAATTGATCAAGGCCAACCAAAGTTTGCTGGCAGCCTTTGAGCAGGAAAGCCTGTTGACCGTCCAGGCCCAGGCCGCCAGCGCGGCCAAAAGCCAGTTTGTGGCCAACATCAGCCATGAAATCCGCACACCACTCAACGGTATTATCGGCATCTGCGAATTGCTTTTGAACACAAAATTATCCGGCGAACAACATGAGCTTGCCCAAACCATCAGCGCCAGCGCGGATACGCTGCTGAAAATCATCAACGACACACTTGATTTTTCCAAAATTGACGCCGGCAAAATAGAGCTGGAACATACAAACTTCAATCTGCGCGCGCTGATTGAGGAGAGCCTCGGTGTCCTGGCGGCCAATGCGGCCAAAAAACAGATTGAGCTGATCAGCTTTATCGAACCGGATGCCCCCATGGAATTGAACGGCGATCCGGCGCGTTTGCGCCAGATTCTTTTCAACCTGGTCGGCAATGCCATCAAATTCACCAACCGTGGCGAAGTGGCCGTAACCGTCAAATGTCCGCAACAAAATGCCGGACAAAATGTTTTTGTTTTTGAAGTGCGCGACACCGGCATCGGCATAGAGCAGGATAAGCTTGCCTCGCTTTTCCAGGCCTTTCATCAGGCCGACGCATCGCTTTCGCGCAAATACGGCGGCACCGGCCTGGGACTCGCCATCTCCAAGGGGCTGATTGAAAAAATGGGCGGAACAATTACCGTGACAAGCCAACTCGGCCAAGGCTCCGTCTTCCGGTTCACTGTTCCGTTTGCCGAACAACAACATCAACCGGACAGCGCCGACGCGCCGGCGCAGGCAATTTTTAAACATGCCCGCATCCTGGTCGTTGATGACAATGCCACCAACCGCATGGCTGTGGAACAACAATTGCAATCGTGGGGATTGCAAGTTGCAACAGCCGGGAAAGCCGACGATGCCCTGGCTCAATTACGCGCGGCGCACAATCGAAACGAACCATTCACTGCGGCTATTCTTGATCAGCGCATGCCGGAAACCGACGGACTGACGCTGGCGCAAATGATCAAGGCCGACCCCGCGCTGCAAAACACCATTCTGTTGCTGATGAGTTCCGTTCCTGTCTCGTCTAAAATCCAGACGTACGAAAATCTGTTTGCGGCCATGCTGCTGAAACCGCTCAAGCAATCGCAGCTTTACGATCAACTGCTCTCGGCCCTGCATGGCCGGCAACCGGCCTTGCCCCATCCGCAGGACGTTCTGCACGCAGACCAGCCCAGCCGCCTGGCCGGAAAAAAATTACGCATCCTCGTGGCTGAGGATAATCCGGTGAATCTGAAAGTCGCGCTCGGAATTTTAAAACAAATGGGCCATAACACCGCCGCAGTCAATAACGGACGGGAAGCAATTGAAGCGCTCCGGCAAAACAAATATGATCTGATTCTGATGGATATTCAGATGCCGGAAATGGATGGCTATACAGCCACGCGTGAAATCCGCCGGTCGGCAACCGGCAATGACGCATCGAACCTTAAAGATCAAGCCGCTATTCCGATTATAGCGCTAACGGCCCATGCCATGGAAGACGACCGCGACAAATGCCTGGCCGCCGGCATGAACGGATATATCACCAAGCCGGTCAATGCAGCGGCAATTGCCAACGCCATTGCCAACATGACGCTCAAACCCTATAATGCCCAGCCCAAACCCGCGCCGGAACAGCGCCGCATTTTCGACAATGCC
>CAZMFH010000024.1:15116-18543 GCA_964565485.1 uncultured Verrucomicrobiota bacterium
CAATGCCGCTTTTGCCGCGCGCCTGCTGGATGAAACAACGGCCATACAAGAAGTTTTGCAGTTGTTTCTCGATAATATGCCGAAACGCATCCAAAACCTCGCGCAATCCATTGCCGGCCAGAACAAGGAAAACGCCGTCCGCGAGGCGCATTCCATCAAGGGCAGCGCCGCCAATATCAGCGCCGAACCTCTGCGCGCCGCCGCCGCGCAACTGGAAAAAAACTGTCAAACAAACGAATGGCAGGCGGCGGAAAGGCTGCTGCCCGAACTGACCGACCAATATGCCAGACTGGAGTCGGCCTTGCGGGAATTCATCTCCACTCTGCGCCAGGAAAGCGAAAAACCATGAAAATACTCGTCGCAGAAGACGACGCCATAGCGCAACTGATGCTGAAAACCATGCTGATCAAAGCCGGTTACGATCCGGTTATCACCGCCGACGGCGCCGAGGCCTGCCGCCTGCTGCTGCAACCGGAAGCGCCCAAACTGGCCATCCTCGACTGGATGATGCCGGGCATGGACGGCGTTGAGGTCTGCCGCAAAGTCCGCGAATTAAAATCGGATACCCCCGCCTACCTGATTCTGCTGACCAGCCGCGACAACCGCGAGGACATTGTCGCCGGCCTGAAATCCGGCGCCAACGACTACATTATCAAACCTTATGATGTTGAAGAACTGCATGTGCGCATCGGACTCGGGCGTAAAATCATCGAACTCCAGACCACACTGGCCGGACGCATCCGGGAATTGCAGGAAGCTCTCGAACAAATCAAGACTTTGCGCGGCATCCTGCCCATCTGCATGTATTGCAAAAAAATCCGCGACGACAAACAATACTGGCAGCAGGTGGAAAGTTATATTGCCGACCATAGCGACGCCGAATTCAGTCACGGCATCTGTCCGGAATGTTATCAAAAATATGTGCAACCGGAACTGGATAAAGTAAAACAAAACAACTGAACCGAACCCCGATGCGCCATGACAATTTATCCGCCATCATCCGCAGCCTGCAACGTGAATACGCCGCGCATCCCGCGCCGATCAAGGAACTGGCGGCTGAACGCACCAACACGCCTTTCCGGACATTGATTGCCACCCTGCTCAGTTCGCGTACGCTTGATCAAACAACAACCGCAGCCTGCCGCAGACTGTTTCGCATCGTCCAGACTCCGGCTGATTTGCAGCGCATGCCGCAAGAACAAATTGAGCGCCTGATTTATCCGGTTGGCTTCTACCGCACCAAAGCACGGCACCTGAAACAACTGCCGGAAGTCCTGGAACAACAATTCGGCGGCGAAATTCCGGATTCGATTGAAAAGCTTGTCCGTCTGCCGGGTGTCGGACGCAAAACCGCCGCCTTGGTTGTTGCGGCATCCTTCGGCAAACCGGCCATTTGCGTGGACACCCACGTCCATCGCATCAGCAACCGGCTTGGCCTGGTGAAGACACGTTCGCCTGCAGCAACCGAACAGGCGCTGCAAGACATCCTGCCGCGCCGCTACTGGAAACTCTGGAATCCGCTCCTGGTGGCGTTTGGCCAGCGGATTTGCCGACCAATCAAGCCGCGCTGCGCAACCTGCCCGATCAGAGCGTTCTGCGCGCTTGGAAGAACGTCCGAGCGTGGAGCGGCAAGCGTGGAGCGATTCTGATTCTGACGCTAAACGTTTGACGTGCTTGCGTAGCCGCGCCGGTTCCGGCGTGGATCTTCCGGAAAAGGATCTCCACCGCCGCGCAGCGGCGGCTACATGAAGAACATGCCGTCGAAAGGCGCGCCATCCAATGATGCAAACCAATTCCCACTGGAGGGCTGGGTTACACCCCAGCCTTTCCCGATTCCGGCGCGGACGTTTGTTCCGGCGGGCGCGCTTCGAACCGCGCGCATGTATCCGTGGCCTCGACCACGCGGTTGTTCAAACCACAGCGCTGCAGAAAAGGATTGACCACATAATGCCGGCAATGCCGGCATAATCTGGATATTTCCGCATTAACCTCTTCCGGACGCAAAACCTTCGGCGGCGGCGGCAGATCGGCGCGGCTGAATCCGGCCGGCTTGCGTTTTGTTTTGAACGGCACGGCGGCTTCATTCTCGAAAACGTGTCGGCAAACCGCACAGGAGAGCGTTTCGCCGACACGCCGGAATCCATCATAAGCCGGGGTTCGCTTTAAAAACGTTTCCCGTCCACAAACCGGGCAAAGAATTTCAATTGTCGCCGGATGCTTCATAACCTGACTGCCGCCGGATCGGACTAATAGGCTAAGTCAAGACTGAAAGTCCGTCCTTGCGGTCGGATATCCGCAACGCCCCGGCAGCCCTTTTCAACGGCAGCCGCCAGGATCGCATATTCAAAAGTCAGCCGCGACCGCGCCGGCAGCCAGCGAAACGTCGGCAAACCCTGAAACCGCCCAAGATCAACCGCGCCGCGCAATCCGAGCGGGAAAGGCGTGTTGCTGAACTCCATGCCACGCGCCAGAGATTTGCCGTTCCAGGGTGGAGTTTTGCGGGCGCGATTCTCCTCCCACATGCCGAGCCATGGAAAATCAGCGCGCCGCCAAATGTAGGCCACAAGCAGTCCCAGGCGCGGATGCACGGCGCTGAACCAGACCTGCTCGCGCTTGGGATCCATCAAGTTCGTGGTAAAATCGCCATACCGCTCGCGCCCCACCAAGCGCAAATCCACCGGTTTGCCTTTCAATCCGGGCGCCAGCGGCCAGGCAAAAGGCGTATCCTCCTTGAGCCGCTGCGGCTGGCCGAATTTTTTTGGGAAAGTATGCCCCTTCGTCGCTGCAATATCAAAGACCGTTACCCCTGGCTCAACAAAAGGCGGACCAAAAGAAACATGCTGACACATCGTAAACGGAGTGTCGCGCCGCGCAAGATTAACGATGTCTTCACGAATGCGAATCACGCACGAATCGGCATCCATCCGCACCGTCCGGCTAAAATCCATCTGGGCAACCGGCAAACGACAGCCATATTTAAAAACCAAACGATCCTTCCGAACATCACGCTTAAGCGTCCGCCAGCGTGTTACCGGCGCCTCGCCATGGCAAACCTGTCCGGCGAGGCCTTCCTCCGGCGATGGCCCGCCGAAAGCGCCCAGGCAAAGATTGTGTCCGGCAATACAGGCCAGCAATTTTACGCCAAGCCGCTTCGCGTCGCATGCGTGATAAGCGCCGGGCTCAACAGTTTTCCAGGCTGGGATCCAGTATGGATTGACCGAAGCGCGTTCCTTTAGATATAATCCCGCCAGATGTCCGCCGCCGGCCATTAAAAACAAGGCTAACTTTCCGTTCTCAAGCATCCACCCATCGCGTCCAAAGCGCTTTGCCGCAGTAATACGCATATTGCTTCCTCCATGATATAATCTTGCCTGCCGACTTCTCAAAAACACCAAACTCTCAATATATTACAAAACCGCGTCTACAG
>CAZMFH010000025.1:0-18200 GCA_964565485.1 uncultured Verrucomicrobiota bacterium
GCTTTGGTGGGGCGAGACCTCCGGGCGAGCCGCCGAGCATGACGCAGCCCTGGAAGTTGGGGCTTGACGAAGCGGCGCGGAAAGGTCATCTTATCCGGCGACGGTGTGCAAAACGGTTGGTGGGCGCGGACGATCTCGCGGACAAGCGTGGGGCGGCAAGTGATGCCTGTGTTTTGATGGGGGGAGTTATGGCAACCAGACATGGTTTGGGGCGCGGTTTGGGCGCGTTGATCAGCGAAGATGTGGCGAATGCTGATGCGGTTCCGGCGGGGGCGGATATTGCCGCCGTGCCTGGGGTAACCGAGGTTGCGCTTGATAAAATACGCCCGAATCCGCGCCAGCCGCGGACGCGTTTTGATCAGGCGGCTTTGGATGATCTGGCCAACTCTATTCGCGAGCATGGCGTCTTGCAGCCTTTGCTGGTGCGGGCGGCGGGAGATTATTACGAATTGGTGGCTGGTGAACGGCGTTTGCGCGCTGCGCGTCTGGCTGGTTTGTCGCAAGCGCCGGTTTTGATCAGGGCGATGGATGATCGCGCTGCGCTCGAAATCGCCTTGATCGAGAATCTGCAACGTGAAGATCTTAATCCGATCGAAGAGGCCGAAGGCTACCGCCAGCTTTGCGAACAGTTTGCGCTCAGTCAGGAAGATGTCGCCCGGCGTGTCGGCAAGGCGCGCGCTACGGTTGCCAATGCGTTGCGTCTGCTGGATTTGCCCGATCCGATTCGTTTGCTGCTGACTGATGGCCGCCTTTCCGCCGGCCATGCCAAAGCGCTTTTGAGCGTGCCAATTGATGAGGAAAAGTGCCTGATGGCGCGGCGCGCTGTTGCGGAAGGCTGGTCGGTGCGGTTGCTTGAAAAGGCGGTTGCGCAATTGGCGCGTACGCCGCGTAAGCCGCGCGCTTCGCGCGCGGATATGCCCGCGCTGCATTTGCAGGATTTGACGGATAAATTGCGCCGGCATTTCGGAACTGCGGTCCAGATTGTGCCGTCGCGGACGCTGGCCAACGGCAAGAAAATGAAGGGGCGCGTGGAGATAGAGTTTTATTCAAACGACGAATTAAGCCGCGTTTTGGAACTGTTGGGTTTGGCGGAGACTTTTTAAGCATCTTTCCTGCGCGTCTGCCCGGACGGATTGGCGCAGGCTAAAAAAATGCTTTTCATTTTACGGTAGAATCAATACGATTTCTGCCGATCGGGAAGATGGTGGGTGTAGCTCAGTTGGTTAGAGCGTCAGATTGTGGATCTGAATGTCGCGGGTTCGAGTCCCGTCACTCACCCTGTCTGTTTGCCCAAGCCGGGGTGTCGTAATTCTTGTCTTGACCTGCATCCGTAATGAAAGTTTAATTAAACAAATTCTTTGTTTTATTGCTACAATGCGGATGCTATGTCAAAATTCTGGTAAATATCGGCGGGAGGAGCGATGAAACTACAGCAAATGATTGACGAACTGGGGCTTAGTCCGGTTAGTTTAACCGACACCGCCGGCGAGTTGGAAGTGCGAACGGTTTATTGCGGAGATCTGCTTAGCGATGTTTTGGCTCATATTCCGCCGCATGCCCTGTGGTTGACGATTCAGGCGCATGTTAATATTGTGGCTGTCGCGCAGTTGCGTGATGTGGCCGGCGTGGTTCTGGTAAATGGCGTGGCGCCTGACCCGCAAACTATCGCCAAGGCTCGGCTTCAGGGCATCAATCTGTTTTCCAGCACGGAAACTTCCGCATGTCTGTGCATGCGCTTGGCCGGTAAATTCTGAGAATTACGTTCCGGATCCGGATGTTTATTTAAGATGCGCTTTGATCTGCATGTGCATACGGCGCTTTCAGCCTGCGCGGAAGATCGGATGAGCCCCGGCGCGGTTGTGCGCCGTGCGGTCGCCTCCGGTTTGACCATGCTGGCGATTGCGGATCACAATGCTTCCAGGCATGTGCGCCTGGCGATGCGTTTGGGCGCGGAATGTGGTTTGACGGTCGTGCCTGGCATGGAGGTCAACAGTCGCGAGGAGGCGCATCTGCTGGCCTTGTTTGAGAGCGCCGATGCGCTGGATGATTTCCAGAAACTGATTGATGCCGCCCTGCCAAATGCCGAAAATTTGCCGGCTGTTTTTGGATATCAGGTTGTTTTTGACGAACACGACGAGGTTTGTGATCTTGATCAGCAGTTGCGGCAGATTGGCGCCGATTTGAGCCTGGATCGGCTTGTGGCCGAGATCCATCAGCGCGGCGGTTGGGCTGTGCCGGCGCATGTTTTTCGGGCGCGTTTCAGTTTGACGAGTCAGTTGGGCATGATTGACGCCGGCTGTGGTTTTGATTTGCTCGAAATTGCCCGCCTGCAGTGGATTCGCGAACATTATCGGCTGGGGCGCCGCTATGCCGGACTGCCGGTGATTACCGGCTCGGATGCCCATTATCTGGAAGATGTCGGAATTGTGCTTAATGAACTGCCAAATGTTCCCAATCAATTGCCGGCATTGCTGACGGCATTAAAAGCGTTGCCGGAGTTTTGTTGAAAAATGAAGGATCTGGCGTTGCATCTGCTCGATATTTTGGAAAATTCAGCCAAAGGCGGCGCGCAGCGGGTCTGGATTGATTTCTTGCGGCAGGGTGATTCCTTTGAGTTTTGGATATCTGATGACGGACCCGGATTGCCGCCGGAGGTGCGTGATAATCCGACCGATCCTTTCGCGACGACACGCACTGAGCGTAAAGTCGGCCTTGGTCTGGCCTTGTTGCGCATGGCTGCGGAAGCCACGGGCGGCAGCCTGGTTGTGGAAAGCCGGCCGGGTCGGGGTGTGGTGGTGCATGCCGTTTTTAATCTTGCCCATATAGACGCGCAACCGGTTGGAAACCTGGAGCAGGTTCTGGCGCTGGCTTGCGCGGCATGGCCGGGGTTGGATCTGCAAGTGCGGATTGGTTTGGAAAAAACAGTGATTCTTGACACTGGCGCGATCAAAAAAGAACTGGGCGACCTTGATTTTGGCCATCCGCAGGTGCAGGACTATTTCCAGACTTGTTTGCGCGAAGGTTTGGCGCCCTTATTTTCCGTAGGGTCAGCCCTTATAATAAAGAATAGCGATTTGCGCGCACGATCTGACGCTGGAACATAAAGTGCGAGCAATGTTGGCCTTGCGCA
This sequence comes from uncultured Verrucomicrobiota bacterium, assembly GCA_964565485.1. GTDB lineage: Bacteria > Verrucomicrobiota > Kiritimatiellia > JAAZAB01 > JAAZAB01 > CAZMFH01. Next base: position 3,131 of record CAZMFH010000025.1, read on the forward strand.
GAAAGCAAACGCTTCGCTAGAACCGGTTCCGCCGCCCCCGCTGAAGGCTTTTGTGACATTCCGGCTGCGCGTTGCCGGAAGCAGTCAAAGGCACGCTGCTACCGGCTTTGGATGAGCGGGTCGGTCAGATTGAGTGCGGCAAAGGCCTGTTGTCGTTCTGCGCAGGCTGGGCATTGGCCGCATGGCGCGCGACCGCCCTTGTAACAGGTCCAGGTCCGGGCGTAATCAATTCCCAGTTTGAGGCCGATTTTTAGGATCTCGCATTTGCGCATTTTTAAAAACGGCGCGCGCACAACGACCGGTTGCCGACGGTTGAGCGCCAAAACCATGTTGAGCCGTTGCAGAAATTCGTTTGTGCAGTCCCAATACCCATATTGGTCCTGTTGTTGTGCGCCATAAAACACTTCTGGTATGCCGTGCGCTTCGGCGTAGGCCGCCGCCAGTGAGAGCAGGAGCATGTTGCGGTTGGGGACATAGGTGACTGGTTGAGAGCGTTGTGCGGATGTGAGTTTGGCCAAGGCCGGAACGGCTATATGCCGGTCGGTCAGCGCGGAAAATCCGGCTGTGATTTGACTGAAAAACGCAATTTTCAGGAGTTGATGGCGCGCCGATGTCAGGCGCGCGTGCCGCGCCGCGCATCTGGTTTCGCGCGCGTGTTTCTGGCCGTAAAGGAAAGTCAGCGCATGCAGGTGTGCGTTGGGCCTTTGGCGCCGGAGATAATGGAGCAGTGTTACCGAATCCATGCCGCCGCTTACCAGCAGGACGGCGTTACTTGCCTGGCGCTGTTTCGACACGATGCAGTTCCTCCTGCCGGTTGTCGCCCAGATTGATATTGCTGAAATCGCCTGTGGCCGGCAAGACGAGCAGCAGCGAATCGGATTGATCGAGAATTACATGCAGATCCTTGCCGCAAAGATCGAGGACATGCCCGCCTTGCTGACGGTCAGCCGAGATGAAATGAAGATGATAGCCGGGCGCATTGATGCCCTGTACGAACGGCGGACAGCGAAAGCCGACCAGCGTGCCCTTGACGTTCTGGAAATCGAAGACAGCCTGCTCCGCTTTGACAATTTGCAGCAATGGGCGGTAAGGTCGCGTTTGTTTTGGAACGCTGCGGACGCTGATCTTTTCGAAGACTCCGTCAACACGGACGGCATAGAAGAGGTTGGATGACAACCGTGCTTTGGGCAAGGCCTGATCAATCTTTGCGGTCAGGTCGGCAAGACTGGCGGCGGATACCGATTCGAGTTCAAGGTCGCGGTCCAGCCAGGTGATTGTGGCGAAGGGGGTTCCGGTTTCAGGCGGCGGCTCGTGCATGGTTCCGTCGGCGCGCGCTTGATACACACGGCCATCGAGCATGATCATTTCGCCTTCCAGCGCTTGGAATGTGCCGATGCCGAAGTCGCCGTATTGTTTCAGTTCGCCCAAGGTTATGTGTCCGTCATAAACCCCCGCTAAGAGCGCGTCAATTGTGGAGGTTTGGTAAATGGTATCGCGGTCCTTGGCGGAAAGTTCGGCGGCGGCCAGTTGCGCCAGCAGTAAAAGCACAAAAAATTTACGCATATTTTTTCCCTCGGTTAAAGGTTCGGCAGTTTGGGGATGTCAACAGGTTGACCGCTTTTTAGCGATTCGCGCGCCGCAGCTCCGATCAAAACCGCATAGGCGCCGTCGAGAATTCCGGCGTGTCGCGAAAAAGGCGCCAACGGGTCAGGTCCGATAAAAAGATCGCGCAACAGGAGCGGATCGCCTCCGCCATGTCCGCCACCCTTGGCGACGAGGTCAATTGTCTGGCGTCCTTCAAAGAGCGGGAACAATCTGATTTGCTGGGGTGGTGGCGGCGGAAAAGGCAGACGCATGCCGCCGCCGTGAAAAGCTTCCGTTTCAAGGCGCCCTTGCGTTCCGTTGATGGCCAGTTTATAGCCCTCATAAGGGCAGGATGCATTCAGTGAGTAGGAGAGCATTGTGCCGCCATCATACATTACCGAGAGCGCGAATGTGTCCCAGGTGTCAATATCGCCGTCAAAAATGCAGCGGTCGGCGTAATAGCCGTCAATCTTGCCGAACAATTCGTTTTTGCCGGGATTATTGAAGTTGATCAGGTGTTCGTCGCTTGACCCGCCGTCGCCGGAACTATGCCGCAGGTAATAGGCGCATTTGGTCGGACAAGTTGAGCAGCGTCGTCCGTCTTTTTTTTCCGGATTATGCGCGCCTTGCGGACCATAATGGTTCAGCGCGCCATAAGCGAAAACCTGGACCGGTTTTTGATTAAGCCACCAATTGACGAGATCAAAATGGTGGCAGGCTTTGGTAACGAGGAGCGAGCCGGAGAGTTTGGCGTAGCGGTTCCAGCGTTTGAAATACGAAGCGCCGTGATAAGTGTCGAGCAGATAATTGAATTCGACGCTGGTAGGCCGGCCAATGTTGCCGTTCAGAACGAGTTCCTTGATTTTGGTGTGCGGCGGCGCATAGCGATAGTTGAATGTGATGGCCGCCTTGGTGGCGTCAATGCCGCGTGCGGCCTCAATAATGGCGAGCGTTTTTTGTGTGTCAACGGTCATGGGCTTTTCGCAGATGACTTCCAGGTTATGTTTGAGCGCCGCAATGAGATAAATGTGATGGGTGGCGTCGGTGGTGGAGATGATGGCGCAGTCCGGCTTGGTTTCCGCGACCATTTTTTCGAATTCCTGTTCGGCGTAACACGGCAGCGTGGTCTTGTTTTCCTGGTTGAAAACCTCCATGCGCGCGCTGTTGCTGTCGAGCAGGGCAACCAACTCGGCGCGATCGCTGTAGGTTTTCTGGATTGCGGCGGTAAAGAGTTTCGATCTGCCGCTGATTCCGATGATGGCATAGCGTTTTTTCATTTTTGTTCTTTGCTTTTCTGCATTTTGGCCCAGGTATCCTGAAGCGTTGCGGTACGGTTGAAAATGATTTTTTCCGCAGATGAGTCTTGATCAACACAGAAATAGCCCAGGCGTTCGAATTGATAATAGTCGCCGGGCCGGGACTTTTGAACGCTTGGTTCCAGCAGGCATGGTGTGGTTTTAAGCGAATGCCGGTTGAAATATGTTTTAAAATCCGCGCCACCAGTATCGGCGGGATTTTCAACGGTAAAAAGCCGGTCGTAAAGGCGCGCTTCAGCCCGCAGCGCATGGGCGGCGGAAACCCAGTGCAGCGTGGCTTTAACTTTGCGTCCGTCTGGCGCGTTGCCGCCGCGTGTTTGCGGATCATAAGTGCAGCGCAGTTCGGTGATGGCGCCGCTGGCGGGATCTTTGACGACGGATGTGCATTTCAGAAGGCAGGCGTAGCGCAGGCGCACTTCACGGCCCGGCGCCAGGCGGTAGAATTTGGGCGCGGGGTTTTCCATAAAATCGTCGCGTTCTATATAAAGCACACGCGAAAACGGAACGCAACGCGTTCCGGCGGATGGGTCTTCCGGGTTATTAAGCGCATCAAAAGTTTCTTCCCGGTCTTCGGGATAATTTTCGATCACTACGCGCAAGGGGTTTAAGACGCCCATAACGCGTGGCGCGTGTTTGTTCAAATCGTCCCGCACGCAATGTTCAAGCAGCGCGAAATCCGAGATGCTGTTGACTTTGGTTACGCCCACGCGGCGGCAGAATTCACGAATGCTTTGCGGGGTGTAGCCGCGCCGGCGCATGCCGGCCAGGGTCGGCATGCGCGGATCATCCCAGCCGGAGACGAGATTGTTGGCGACCAGTTCCTGCAGCTTCCGTTTGCTCATCACCGTATAGGTCAGGTTGAGCCGCGCGAATTCGATTTGCTGCGGATGGCAGGGTGTTTGAAGCTGGTCGAGAATCCAGTCATAGAGCGGACGATGCACCTCGAATTCCAGCGTGCAGATTGAGTGGGTGATGCCTTCAATCGAATCGGAGAGGCAATGGGCGAAGTCATACATGGGATAGATCGGCCATTGCGAACCGGTGCGGTGATGCGGCGTTTTGCTGATGCGGTAGATAACCGGGTCGCGCATGTGCAGGTTGGGAGAAGCCATGTCAATTTTGGCTCTTAAAACATAGGCGCCTTCCTCGAATTCGCCGGCGCGCATGCGCGTAAAAAGATCGAGGTTTTCCGGAATCGGACGGTTGCGCCATGGGCTTGCGACGCCCGGTCTGGTCGGCACACCGCGCCCGGCCTTGATTTCTTCGGAAGAAAGCGAGCAGACATAGGCTTGGCCGTTTTGGATCAGTTGCCGGGCGAACTGGTAGAGTTGCTCGTAATAGTCCGAGGCATAATGGAGGTGCGCGCCCCAATCGAACCCCAGCCAGCGGATGTCCTCCTGGATGGATTGCACATATTCGACATCCTCGGCATCCGGATTTGTGTCGTCAAACCGGAGATGGCAGCGCCCCTTGTATTCGGCGGCCAATCCGAAATTCATGCAGATGGATTTGGCGTGGCCGATGTGCAGGTAACCGTTCGGTTCAGGCGGGAAACGGGTAACGATTTTCCCGCCGTGCTTATTGCTTTTTAAGTCGGTTTCAATTATTTCCCGAATGAAATGGCGGGAGGTTGAATCTTCCGGAGACATTGTTTGTTTTGGTTCATTCATATTTCTGGGCTCTTCTGCGGCGTTGCTTTGAGAAGTCAGTTTGTTTAGGCGTAATTCAGTTTGCCGGCACCGGATTGCTTGCATAGCGTGATTGATAGGCTTTTTCAAAAGCCTTGAGTTTGTCTTTTTTTAGCGCAAAGCCAAGTTTCTCCAAGCCTTCCAGGGCATATTGAAGACGCCGCAGCGTCATATCGCGGCCGATAATGCGCATGCTGTCGAAAACCGGCAGCGCGACGGGCGTTCCGGCAATGGCGACAAAAAACGGCGGTAAAATCTGCTTCAGTTTCAGATTTTCCCGGTCGGCGATGTGCTCGAAAATATGCCGGATCGTTTCCGTGTTCCAGGCGGCGTTTTTTTCAATTTCCCATTGCGCGGTTTTGATCAGTTCGACGGCGCGTTCTCCCTTTAGGCCGGCTTGGAGGAGCAGATCCGGTTCATAGGCGGGACGATCAGCAAACAGGAATGCGGCCATCGGCAGGAGATCGGCAAGCTGGTTCAGACGCGGTTGGGCGAGCGGCAGGATTTCGAGCCAGGTTTCGTCGTTCAACCCCCATTCGCGCAGCTTGCCCAAAAGTTTTTCAGGCGGCATGGCGCGCAGGCAGCGCCCGTTAAAAGCCTGTAGTTTTTGAATATCGAAAACCGGGCCGCCCAAACTGACGCGCTTGATGTCGAATGTTGCGGCAAGTTCGTCAAGCGTAAAGGTTTCGCGTCCGTCTTCAAAGCTGTAGGCCAGCAGTCCGAGGTAATTGATCAAAGCTGCGGAGAGGATGCCGGCGCGCTGGTAATAAAGGATGCTGACCGGGTTCTTGCGCTTGGATAGCTTGGATTTATCGGGGTTGCGCAAAAGCGGCAGGTGAAAGAATTGCGGAGCCTGCCAGCCGAAGGCCTGGTAGAGCAGGAGGTGTTTGGGCAACGAATTGATCCATTCCTCACCGCGGATGACGTGTGTGATTTGCATGAGGTGGTCATCCACCACATTGGCCAGATGATAGGTTGGGAATCCATCAGCTTTCATGAGAATTTGGTGGTCAACCTTGGTCCAGGGCATGTGTATTTCGCCGCGCAGTTCATCCTGCATGACGCATTCGCCCTCCTTGGGAACGCGCAGCCGGATGACGTGTTGCTCGCCGGCAAGGGCGCGTTTTTGGGCTTCATCGGCATTTAGTTCGGCGCAAAGTCCGTCATAGCCTTGGTTATCCTCCTTGCCGGCCTGTGTGCGGCGCAATTCCGCCAGGCGTTCCATGCTGCAAAAACAGGGGTAGGCATGGCCGGACTTGATCAGCAGTTTGGCGTGGTGTTGGTAAATATCCGTGCGTTCGCTTTGGCGGTATGGCCCGAATGGACCGCCCTGATCGGGACCCTCATCCCATCGCAGACCTAACCAGGACAGCGCATGCATAATTTCCCGTTCTGATTCGCGGGTGGAACGGGCCTGATCGGTATCTTCAATGCGCAGGATGAATTGGCCGCCGTGCCGTTTGGCAAAAGCGTAATTAAAGAGGGCAATAAATGCCGTTCCGATATGGGGAGTGCCGGTTGGTGATGGAGCAATACGTGTTCGAATATTCATTTTTCCTCGCTTTTTTCCAGTGTGCAAAAAAAGACGTTGTAATTCAATCAAAAAGCGCTGATTGGATTTGGCCTTTTTTATTGTGGCCAATTGGAATTGATTTTGTTAGTTTTACGCGACGAACGGCCAAACATCAAAATGGAGGGGCGCATTTATGAGACAGAGAACAAGAGTTTGTTTGTCGGCAATATTGGGGTTGACGGCGCTTTGCGGCGCGGGGTTGGCTGGTGATCCGCATTACGTTAACGGTGTCGAGGGCATCAAAGCGGCGACTTTGCCGCCTCCGGGGCTTTATGGGCGGCTCTACGGCGCTTATTATCATGCCGACACTTTAAAGGACAACAGCGGCGATAAACAGGATATCGGATTTGATGTGAAGGTTTATGCCATAGTTCCGCGCCTGATCTGGGTATCGCCCTATGAAATACTGGGTGGCAATTATTTCGCCGATGTCATTGTGCCCATAACCAGGACAAAAGTTTCGATTAATGCCGCCGGCATGGAAGACAGCAAGTTTGGTCTGGGGGATGTGTGCGTGGAGCCTTTGGGCATCAGTTGGCATGGTGCGCGGTATGACGCTGCTGTGGCTGCCGGCGGTTATGCGCCTGTTGGGCAATACAACCGCGACAATGCCGCTTCTCCCGGAAAAGACATGTGGACGGCCATGTTCACGGCGGGGACAACGCTTTATGCTGATGATGAGCGGACGTGGTCGGGCTCCATTCTCTCGCGCTATGAAATTCACAGCGAGAAGCGCGATGAGGAATATACGCCGGGCAATGATTTCCATTTTGAATGGGGTTTGGGTAAAACGCTGAACAAGGTTCTGGATGTGGGGTTGGCCGGGTATTGTTACTGGCAGGTTACAAAAGATAGCGGCAAGGACAGCGATTCGGATAAATCCAGGGTTTTTGCGGCCGGCCCGGAAGTAAGCTTGTTTATTCCCAATCAGGTGTTGTTTGTTTCCGCGCGTGCGCTCTGGGAGTTTGAGGCGCGGAATATGTCCGAAGGCATGATTGGCGTCATTACCCTGACGAAGGGGTTTTGAGTCTCCAAATTCGGCCGTTGCTTCCTGTGCTGTGTCCCTTGCCGGCGCGGTTGCCGGATATCAATCCGCCGGTGTTGTGAGCCAGATTGTTTGATATGGCGCGAGGCGGATCGGCGCGCCAAACTGCATTAATTCATTGCGCAGGAGATCGCGCGCCTTGCCGCGCGGCAGGCCGATTTTTTTAAGATCGAGCGCCATTGTCTGCGCTGTGCAGTTACTGAGGCAAAGAATGGTTTCGCTTTCGTCCGGCGCCGTTCGTTCAACGGCAAAGCAGCCCGGATTGGCATCAAAAACGCGTTGATGCCCGTCCGGCGCAAAAGCCGGATGTTGTGCGCGCAATTTCAAGAGCCGCGTATATTCGGTGAAAACTTGCGCGGTTGTTGTGGACGGATTTTTCAACAAAGCTTCCAGTTCCGGCGCCATCCATTTGCGGCGGTTGATGGCGCGCGCCTGGCCGCTGCGCTGCGCGCCTTCGATGTCGTTTGGGGTTGCGGTCAGGCTGTGCAGGTAGATTGCCGGAATGCCCTTGAGTTCCATGGCGATTATTTGCGAACACAGGAAACGCGCGCTTTGTGTCGCCTGCCCGGCGTTTGCCGGTGTTTTCGCATCAGCCATTGCGTCAAACCAGGTTATATTTAGCTCGTAGGGATATTCGGCGCCATCGGTTCCGCGGCGCATCGAAACAAGGCCGCCGCGGCGTTTGATCTGCGCGCACAAATCGGCGCGTTCCTTGTCAGACAAGAGCCCTTCCAGCGGTCGGACGCCGATCCCGTCATGCGATGCGGTAAAATTCAGGAATGTGCAACCATCCGGAGCGTTCGGCATGTTCATGGCCCATTGCGTCAGCGCCGTTGTGTTGCCGGTCAACATGGTGTGCAAAAGGAGGGGCGGGAGGGTGAACTGGTAAATCAGGTGCGCTTCATCGCCGCCTCCAAAGTAACTTAAGTTTTCCGGTTGCGGCACGTTGGTTTCGGTAAGCAGGCGGACATCGGGCGCGATAAGCGCCAGCCAGTTGTGGAAAATGCGCACGATTTCATGGGTTTCCGGCAGATGAATGCAGGCGCTGCCGGCTTTTTTCCAGAGATAGGCCACGGCATCCAGTCTGATCATGCGCGCGCCCATGGCGATGTAATACATGAGGAGATCGAGCATTTCGAAAAGCACGTCGGGATGCGCATAGTTCAAGTCCACCTGGTCGCGGCTGAATGTCGTCCAGACTTCGCGCATACCCGTTGGCGTGGCGAAGGCCGAGTATGGCTTGCCGCAACGCGGGCGCACAACGGATGACCAGTCGGCATCCGGGTCAATGTTGATAAAGTAGTGGCGGCCCGGCGCTACCCCGGACTGGTAGTCGCTGAACCAGCCGCTTTTGGCGGAAACATGATTGAGCACCAGATCAAAGGCCAGGTCAAAATTTTCACGCAGTTGATGAATATCCTCCCAGGTGCCCAGATCAGGGTTGACGGAGCGGTAATGCACCACGGAAAAACCGTCATCCGAAGAATAAGGGAAAAACGGCAACACATGCGCCCAGGTGAAAACATTTTTCAGGCGCTGATCCATGAATTGCTTGAACGCGGCAAGGGGGCGCATGGGCGGATCCTGCACCATGTCGCCATAGGTAATCAGCAATATGTCCGCCTGCGACCAGCGCCGGGCTGCAGGACGGGTATGCGGACTGAGATCATAGCGGCCGGCCAGCATGATCAGCCGCGCCAGGCATTCATCGGCTGCCTGGCCGTATAAAAGTTCAAACTGTCGGCGCAGACGCTGCAAAACCGGATGCGATTGGTGTAAAATTGTCATGGCGCTGTTTGAGTTTCCGGTCTGTGGGCATTGGCAATCAGCATGCGCAAAAGGCGGCGCAACACTCCGTAACTGTAATGGCGGACCGCCACTTGATAATTATGTTCCACTTTTTTCTCGCGATAGGCGCGGTCTTCCAGGATATGGCGAACTTCTTCCACTATTTCGCGGGTCAGATAGCCTTCGATAATCGGAACCTGAAAGCCTTTCGGCTCAATATCCCTGGCAAAATTACCGTAACGATTGACCAGAATCGGTTTGCGGAAATAGATCGCTTCGAGAAAAGCGTTGCCGAAGCCCTCGTAAATGCTGGGATAGGTTACAAAATCAGCGTATGGATAGAGATCCCAAAGGGTGTAAGTTTTCTTGCCTTCCGCATTGGTTTGGCGCACTTCGGTTACGCGCGTCGTAACGAACCGCATATCCACGCCGGCGCGCCGCGCGAATCCGGCGAGCATATCGCGGTAATCCGTGCCTTCATCGCCGGTTTCATGCGAGACAACCAGCTTGTATTTCTGGTCGCCCAGCATCTGCACCAGGTTGATGGCATGGCCGATGCCTTTGCGCGGAATGACGCGTGTCGGTTGCAGGATCAGAACATCTTCCGGACTCAAGCCCAGTTCGGCGCGCACATCGGCCGTATAAGCATCCGGCTGCGGCGCCGGATTTTCAAAATCAAAGACGTTTGGAATCAAAACCGAAGAAACCGCTTTCCGCCGCGCCAATTCCTCCTGGGAAGCCTGGTTGATGACGACATGTTGCAGATCCTGGTCGCGGGGCGGAAAGGCCATGTCCAGGTAATCATTGACGGCGTTGACCGAAAAACGCGTGCGTTCCCAGTAAAAGTCATGGTGATGCCCGATGCTTGGAATGTGTGTTTCGGCCAGCAATTCGGCGATTGCCAGGCCAAGCGGAAGATGCATGGGAATGGCCTGTACATTTTCAAAGATCAGCAGTTCTATTTCAAAACGTTTGATAAAGGCATAGAGCGTTTGTTTGAGATAGCCGGCCAGCGCGTGAATGCGTTGGGTAACCAGCGTGTCGCGCGCGGTTTTGCCCCAAATGCGTTCCTGGATCCAGGCGTTTTCCGGATGGTTAAAATAGGCTTCCGGCACACATGCGCTGACCGGGTCGGGGTGATCGAGACGTCCGGCATACCAATAACAGGCAAAGCCCTGTTCTTCCAGAACTTTGGCCCATTTGACGGCTTCGAGCGAAACTCCGTCCGTGCCGGCAAAACGCGTCGAAACAAAGCCTACATGAAACGACATCTTTGCATCTTTCCTTGGCGGCGTTTTTTTATGCGATTCGACAAATTCATATCAAATTCAAATTATATTATGGACGAATATTTCAAAAAGCAATACAATCTTTTTTATTAGCGGCAGTTTTGATAATCCGTGATACGAGCTGTAGATTGTGGATTCAGGCTGATCTCAATACGGCAAGCATGAGTGTGGAAATAAAAACTATTCTTGAACTATTGCCCGGCATTCGGGATGAAGCCCGCAAAATGCAGGAAATTCTGCTGGCTAATCTGGTTTCGATCGGCGAGGCGCCGGCTTCCTTGCGCAACGAAGAAAACCGTGTTCAGATCTTGCTGGAACGGTTTTGCGAGTGTGGTTTTCATAATTGTTCCGCCGACACCTTCGGCAATGCAACGGGTTTGTTGCCGGGCGATGGCCATAAAAAAAACATCCTGCTTTTTTCCAATGTGGATACGCTTTCCGATAAACACGCGCTGCCGTCGCTGACTTTTCGGCAGGATGAAATCATTGGCCCGTTTATCGGGGATAATTCGCTGGCGCTGGCGGCGATCGCATCCCTGCCGGCGCTTCTGGAACGCTTGAACATACGCCTTCAATCCTCCTTGGTTGTGCTGGGGGCGGTGCGCACACTGGGGCGCGGCAATTTGGAGGGCTTAAACGGGTTTCTGGGCGAGTCTTTGCTCCCGATTCATTATGGCATTTCGCTGGAAGGCGTCCAGTTGGGGCGTTTGAATTACGCCTGCCTGGGTCAGTTGTTGTGCGATATCAGCGTGCGTTTGCCGAAGAAATACGATTGGGTCCAGTTCGGCGCGTCCGGGGCGATCATCCCCATGAACGATATCATTAACCGGATTAACAAAATACCCATTCCGCGCCGTCCGATGACTTCGATTATTTTCGGCATGATCCGCGGCGGCGTAAGTTATCGCAATATTGCCCGCGAAACCACGCTCAGCTTTGAGGTGCGCAGCGAATCCGCCGATCTGCTGAAGGAAATCGAGCAACAGATTAACGATATCACGGCCGATGTGGCGGCCACGGCCGGGGTTTCGTCCCGCTTCAATGTCTTTGCGCGGCGCGCGCCGGGTGGCTTGGAGATTTCGCATCCGCTGGTCCGGCAGGCGCGCGAGATCCATACCGCGCTCGGTTTGTCGTCGCAATTATATTCCACAACTTCCGCTCTGGCCGCGCTGGTTGACAAGAAAATTCCCGCGCTTACGCTTGGCTTGACCACCGGAACCCGGCGGGATGAACTGCCGGAGATGGAGGAAGCTGTGGCTATTGAACCGATCTGGACCGGTCTGGCACAGTTGGTTGGAGTTTTGCTGGCGCTGGATGGAGGACTTTGTGATGCAACATGAAAGCCAGGCATCGGGAAAAGATACAGAACTAAAACCTTTTGTGCGCCGTGATGCCGATATCAGGGACTGGCTTAAAAACAATACCTTCCATCATTCTTGTTTTACCGATTTGCGCGCGTTGGTGTCCGAAAAGCAACGGCAGAATCTGACCATTTCGCTTTGTATCCCGACTTTGAATGAGGAAAAAACAATCGGCAAAGAGGTGGCTGTTTTTAAGTCGGAATTGATGACGCGTTATCCGTTGATAGATGAAATTGTCGTTATTGATTCCGGTTCGACGGATAAAACCTGCGAAATCGCGCGCACGTTTGGCGCGGAAGCTTATCTGGCCGGCGATATTTTGCCGGAAACCGGCAGCCGGAAGGGTAAAGGCGAAAACCTCTGGAAAGCCATCTATCAGCTTAAAGGCGATGTGATTGTCTATGTTGATGCCGATATCCACAATATTCACGCGCGTTTTGCCTATGGCTTGATCGCGCCTTTGTTGATCAAGCCGGAAGTCAAATACGTCAAGGCATTTTATGACCGGCCCCTGACGCTCTCGAAGGGCGTGCGTGTTGCCGGTGGCGGGCGTGTGACCGAAATTCTGGTGCGCCCGCTTTTTTCATTGTTTCTGCCCGATCTGACCGCCATGATTCAGCCGCTTTCCGGCGAATATGCCGTGCGTCGCGAGGTTTTGGAGAATATCCCGTTCCCGATCGGATATGGCGTCGAAACCGCGCACTTGATTGACGTTTATCAGCGCTGGGGGATGCAGGCTTTCGCCCAGACGGATTTGGATCAGCGCATTCACCGTAATCAGACGACGCAGGCGTTGGGCAAAATGGCTTTTGGCATATTGCAGACGTTTTTGACGCGTGCGCAGGCGCTTGGTTTGATTGGCACTTTGCCGCGTCTTGCATCCGTGCTTCGCCAGTTTCAAGCTTGTGAAAGCGAATATGAGTTGCTTGAGCAGGCCTTTCAGGAACAGGAACGTCCGCCGATGCTGGAAATTCCTGCTTATCGCCAAAAATTCGGGCGCGCATTGTGAAGCCGTTGCTGCGCATTGCGATTGTTCATTATCATCTTTGCCCCGGCGGCGTTGCGCGTGTGATTGAACGCGCCTGGCGGGCATTGCGGGAAACCACCTGTCGTGTGGTTGTGCTGACCGGCGTCTTGCCGTCCGCCGCCTGGCCGCCGGAATGCGATGTTCGTCTCGTGCAGGGACTTGCTTACACTCAAAGGCCGCTTGCGCAGCGCGCGCCGGAGCGTTTGGCTGAAGATCTGCTGGCTGTCGCGCGCCGGGCGTTAGGCGGTCTGCCGGATATCTGGCATTTCCATAATCATGGTCTGGGCAAAAATGCAGCCTTGTCTCTGGCAGCTTATCATTTGGCGCAGGCCGGGCATCGGTTGTTGTTGCAAATCCATGATTTCCCTGAAGATGGGCGACCGGCCAACTATCGGAATCTGGCGCGCCAATTTGGGAGCGCGCGTTCCGCCGATGTAGCGCGTATTTTGTATCCAGTGGCGTCGCATGTTCATTATGCGGTTCTAAACGGACGTGATCGTGATTTTCTCTGTCGCTCCGGCATGGCGCGGCGCCATGTGCATTTGCTGCCTAATGCCGTTGACCTGCCGGCATCTGTCGGGCAGGATGAATCTTCCGGTACGGAACTTTTCCTTTATCCGACGAGAGCCATTCGCCGCAAGAATCTTGGCGAGTTTTTGCTCTGGGCCGCTTGTGCGGAAGGCGCGCAGCGGTTTGCCACTACGCTTGCGCCGGCCAGCGCGGCGGATCTGCCCGGTTATCGCCGCTGGGTGCATCTGGCCGAAGGATTGGGTTTGCCTGTGGATTTCGAGGTTGGGCGTTTCGATCGGCGGCCTTTTTCCGAGTTGCTCGCTTCGGCAAAGGCTGTGATTTCAACCAGTGTGGCGGAAGGTTTCGGTCTGGCGTTTCTGGAGCCGTGGCTGATGCGGCGTCCGTTGCTGGGCCGTGATTTGCCGGAAATTACCTGCGATTTTAAAAAGCACAAAATAAGCTTGCCGGATTTATATGAGCGCTTGTTGATCCCGCCTGACTGGATTAACGCCAAAATTTTAAAGCAAAAGATTAGCGCCGCATGGTGTGCTCAGCTTGCGGCGTATGGGCGCGCGGCGCGCCCCGCTGCCGCGCAGGTTGCATTCCGGGCGGCTTGGCATGATGGTCGAATTGATTTCGGCAGAATGGATGAAGCATTGCAGGCAAAAGTCGTGCGGCGCCTGGCCGGCTCGCGCGCGATGCGCTCCGAATTGATTCCGCGTGTTTTTGCGTCCGGAGCGAACATGCGGATTGTGTTGCACAACCGGACTGTTGTCAAGCGTCTCTATGCTTCGGAGGGATACCGCCGGCAATTGCAGCAAATTTATCGCATCCTTGCCGCGCAAACCGTCGGTCAGTTGACTTCTATTTCCGGCGACAAGTTGCTTAATCAATTCCTGGCGCCGGAACGGTTTTATCTTTTACGAACCTGATCGGCATGTTTAAGCTTGACCGGTTATTTCGGCGCGGCTATCGTTGAATTTGTTTCTCTCCTATCCGAAATGTGCTGAAGTGATTTTTTTCTTTTGGGAAGGTGGTTTAGTGTCTTAAACCAAAGCGCCTGCCCCAAAAGCAAGAAAATTGGAGGGCAGTTGCTGCAGTTTAAGGCACGGTGCAAGTGAAGGCGACAAGCGCAGGTGGAGTCAGCCCGCAAGCGGGCGGAGCGAAGACAAGCGGATGGATTTTTTCCGTATCAAACCGAACAAGATGCAAGATGGCGTTGTCCGGATTCAAGCTGACATTTTCAGGAGTTGTTCGGTGGATGTGGCAAGCATGGCGTACAAGGCGGTGGTCAGTTGCCGGCCTTTGGCGGTGAGATGGCATTTTTGCTTCCAAACGCGGCTAATTGTTTTTTAACAGAAAATTGGCATTTATATTTAAGGGGGGGCTATGATTCGGATCGTTCAGTGGGGTTGTGGCGCAATGGGATGCGGGATGATGGCGTTGACGCTCAAAAAACGCAATTTGCAACTGGTTGGCGCAATTGACAGCCGCATGGCAATAGCCGGCCGGGATGTCGGCGAGCGCCTTGAATCAGGCCGCAAAATCGGGGTGGAAATCCGGTCTGATGCCGAACAGGTTTTAAAGGAAACGCGTCCGGATGTCGTCTTGCTTGCCACCAGCTCGTTTACGCGCGATGTTTTTGAGCCTTTAAGTCTGATTGCCGAGCATGGCGCGGATGCAATCACGATCGCCGAAGAAATGGCGGCGCCGCGCGTCAAGGCGCCGGAATTGGCGCGACGTTTGGATGAGCTGGCGCTGGCGCGCGGCATGACGATTTTGGGCACCGGCATTAACCCGGGGTTCGTGCTTGATTCCCTGATTCTGATGTTGACCGGTTTTTGTCAGGAAATAACCGCAATTGAAGCTGCGCGCGTCAACGATCTTTC